>JAAYQU010000036.1 GCA_012519055.1 Bacteroidales bacterium
TCCTTTGTTTAGCTCGCTATCAACTTCAATTTTAATTGACATTTTGTCAAGAACTAATTTAACATAACTAAGTCCTAAGCCAAAACCCTTTACGTTATGAGTGTTTCCAGTATGAGCACGATAAAACTTATCGAATATTTTTCGCACTGTATCTTTACTCATACCAATACCGTTATCGGTTATAGAAATGTAAACTAAGGAGTGGTTAACAGAAACATTAACTTCAATTAAAGGCGTTTTATTATTGTATTTCAATGAGTTGTCTAATAGATTGTAAATAGAATTTACAAAGTGATCGACATCAATTTTACATAACACAGGCTCATCAGTAATATTTAGTTCAAAACTGCCGTCAAGCTCTTTTACTCTGAGAGAAAAGCTATTACCGATGTTTTTTATAAGTGGAACAATATCAATAATTTCTGACTTTAAAATAACCTCTTCACGCTCTAACAGAGCTATTTGCAATATCTGTTCAATATGGCGATGCATTCTTGAAGTCTCCTGCCTAATTATGCCGGAAAACGCGTTCTCCGGCACGTTGTTAGACGTCATAATATTGCTTAACGCATCGGTAGCCAAATTAATTGTGGCTATTGGAGTTTTAAACTCATGCGTCATATTGTTTATAAAATCGTTTTTGATATCAGAAATCTTCTTTTGTCTATATATCAGCGTAACAGTGCGATAAAATGCAAAAATAATAAACACCAAAAACGCAATACTCAATATCAGCAGCCATTTGAGCGATTGTAATATGAATTTATTCCTATCAGGAAATTTAACAATTAATAGGGGAGATTGACCAATAACAGAGCTAGGATACAACTCTGTTTGATACTGTTCCAGTTTTGTGTTGTCAAAAAAACCAGGGGTGGAAAATACAGTCTGCTGGTTAACAGGGTCATATACTGCGTATTCTAAAGCAAAGTTTAAATTACTTATTGTCTGCTCATAAGCTATTATGCCCGATAAATCGCCAAGTATCAATCTTTCTGACAATGGTATTTTTTGCATTCTATACTCGAATTGAAGCCACTCCGAGATATTTCGCATTTTATTCTTCTGCTCGGACAGTAAAAACTCAAATTCACTAATTGTCGCCTCTAATCCCAAAGCATCTTTACGACTTTCATAATCTGTTAGTTCATTTTCCTTTAGCTCATACTGTTTTTTTATTCTTTTCAGGCTGTCAATCAACCTGTTAAGAGAGTCAATACCCGGTTGCATAACAGAGTATGATTGCCTTATACTCATAGTTGCAGAGAAAGTCATTAAAGACTCTTGTCTCTCAAAACGAGCTGATACCCTCGACAGCATGGAATAAACAACCGTATCGAATTGCTTGCGATTTTCATTTATGGCATTACGAATCCACAATATTTGGATTATAACAAAGCCAATCATTGCAATAGCAAGAAAAATAATTGTAGATCGAATAAGTTTTGTTTGCATTATATAAATCAATCTAATCAGTACAAAAATAGTGTTATTTGCACGTATTGCAGAAAATTTAAGTAAATTTTAACATACTCAATTGAATTTCAATTATATCAATTTAAAATGTTATGTTACGTAAATTACAGTTTTATATTTACGAATGTTGTATGTTTTTTTTGCATTATAGACTTACAAACAGTCATATATATTGACGGACAAACAAGTGGGCTTTGTGTTTGGTTTTTACCGGCAGTAATATGTTTAATTTAATTCAAATAAATTTTGTGATAAAATTATTTAAGGTGGCAAATCAATCATGATAAGGGAGAAGTATTAAAAATAAAACAGTATTTAAATTGTTTTTAACTTTCTATTTGTTAATTTTAGCCCTGCAAATCATAAAAAAACAAATATATGTTAAATATAGCATTGTACGGTCCACCTGGAGCGGGTAAAGGGACCCAAAGTCAGTGGCTTGTAAAAAAATATAACCTTACTTATATTTCAACAGGTGAAATACTTAGGGAAGAGATTGCAGCCAGCACTAAGTTGGGTTTATTAGCTAAAGATATAATTGAAAAAGGAGGATTAGTTTCTGATGAGATTATAGTTCAAATTATCGAAAGCAAAATCCAAAAAAATCCAAATGCAAATGGATTTCTGTTTGATGGTTTCCCCAGAACCACAGTACAGTGCTACATATTAGAGGGTTTGCTGATTAAATTAAACACTTCTCTAACATGTATGTTAAGCTTAGAAGTACCTGAGGAAGAAGTTTTTAGACGACTTAAAGAGCGAGCAAAAACTGCAAATAGAAAAGATGACACCGAAGAGGTTATTAAAGTGCGTTTAAAAGAATATTACGAAAAAACAGTACCTGTAGCAAAATATTATCAGGATAAGAATATATATTATGCAGTTGATGGAATGGGAGAGATCGAAGAAATTCAAGAACGTTTAGTTAAAGCCATAGAAAAGTCTCTCGAAAATCGCTGGATGAATATTGTTTTGCTTGGATATCCTGGTAGTGGTAAAGGAACTCAGGCTAAAAAGATGGCTGAAAAGTATAATCTTGTCTATATTTCAACAGGCAAAATGCTACGCGAAGAGATAAAAAAAGGAACCGAAATGGGAAAACTAGCTAAGCCATACGTGGACAAAGGTACAATTGCACCAGATGAATTTGCAATAAAGCTGATACAGGAAAAAATGAAATCTAATCAAAATACTAAAGGATTTATTTTCAAGGGATTTCCTCGCACAATTGTTCAAGCATATATCATTGATGGAATGTTAAGTCGCCTAGAAAGTGGTATTACAGCAGCAATTGAGATAAAAGTACCGCCATTAGTGGCAATTAAGCGTTTAGCTCTACGTAGTAAAACTGATAAAAGTCGTTTATACGATATGAGTACCGAGCTAATTGTTGAGAGACTCGAAGAGTACAAAAACAAAACAAAATTAGCTCGAGATTACTATGAAAAAAAGGGGTTATTGCGAGTTGTTGATGGCGAAGGTTCAGTCGATGAAGTTTTTGAACGTATATGTATCGAATTAGATAAAGCTCAACGTTTAGTTTTTTAGCTAAATTATAAGCTTATAATATTTGTTTTATTTTAGCTGTTCAAAATTCCTATAATTTATATTATGTTAAATTGACGTTTTGTAAATAAACGAAATAACTGTATTGATGATTATTTCGTTTATTAGAATTAATTATGTATTAAAAAAATTGATACTTCTATCCTATTGTTGTTCAGCAGCTTCAATTTTTGCATTAATAGCATCAAGTTTTTCAGCAAAACCTTCTTTTGCCCTATATCTAAAATAAATTAACTTTAATTGTTTCATTGTAACGATATCTGTAGGATCTAATTCTAGGGCTTTTTCAAAATATTCTGCTGCTTTTTTAAATTCTACAAAAGCTAATTCAGTTAATTCATCGATTTTTGCAAAATTATCTGGCGGTAAATCATTAGCTTCGTTAAACAAATCAGCACCTTTATTAAACTGCAAAACACCTAAATTAAACACAGCATCAAAGTAAACTGGGTCAATTTCCAATGCTTTTTGATAAGCTTCAAAACTTTCATCATATCGGCCAGTTTGGTCAAAGAAAGTTCCTTTTGCAAAATAATACACTTTATTATCTGGCTCAGCTTCAATAGCTTTATCCAAATACTCTAATGCTTCATCATATTGTTGAGCTTTACTATAATGGTCGATCAAAATAAGCATAAGGATTTGATTATCAGCCAATTTAGAGATTCCATCTTTCAATGTTGTTACATAATTTGCAGTATCTTTCGCATTTAAATATAAATCAGCAACTTTACGAATACAGTTGACAGGTTCATAGTTGTTTTCAGCTGATAGCTTATAATACTCTTGTGCCTTTTTTAAATTTCCAGCCCTTTCGTGAGATAAAGCTATATTATAATAGACAGCCTCTTCATTTTTGTTAATATCAGGATGATTGCCAATTTTTGCAGAAAGTTCGAAATATTCAGCTGCTTTTGAGAAATCTTCAGCTTCAAAATATTTAATCCCTTCATTAAAAGACTGAGATAAAGCAATTTTAAGATTCTGTAGTGCATTTCCAGCATAACGAGCCCTTTTGTCTTTAAATTTGATAGAATTTTCATAACTCAATGCTGCTTCTTTCAATGGAAATGGGTGTATTTCCTTGTGTTCGGGATTTGTGGACTGAAAAATATTTTGAAGAATTAATCCACGGTAATACCACGCTTTTTCATTCTCCTTAGTTTCGACATGTTCCACAGCTTCATCAATAGCCTTTAAGGCTCTTTCATATTGTGTTTGTCCAGGCTTAATACCTAAGTTATAGGCAGTTATAACATTGCGATTTTGTGCGTTCACAAATGTAACAACCCCTGCAAACAGACCAATTAAAACAAGTTTCTTCATTGTAATATTCATTTTTAGATTCAACGGTTATTATTTTGATTTATTATTCAATGTATTAGTTTTCATTATCAATATTGTAGCTGTCAACATCATTCATTATCAACATCATCGTCGCCACTATTTATCTCATAATATTCATTCTCGTTAATTTCGTCATCTTCGTCTGTTGTATCAACGTATGTTACAGCAGCAATTTGGTCATCATCTTTCAAATTAATTAATATAACTCCCTGTGCTGCTCTACCTATTTGTCTGATTGAATCTACAGCAATCCTGATTGTTAGACCTTTACGAGTAATTATCATCAAATCATCGGTATCAACAACACCTTTAAGTGCTATCATTTTACCGGTTTTTTCGGTTACATTAAGAGTTTTAACTCCTTTTCCACCCCGTTTAGTTATTCTGTAATCAGCAATGGATGAACGTTTACCATAACCGTTTTCAGAAACCACCAAAATATCTTCTGACTCGTTTTCAACAGCAATCATACCAACAACAAAATCTCCTTTTGATAGTGTGATTCCCTTAACGCCTATAGAGTTTCTTCCTACAGCACGTACATCATTTTCGTTAAATCTTATAGCTTTGCCTGAGTGAACACCCATAATAATTTCGCTATTTCCGTTAGTTAGCTTAACGTCAATAAGTTTGTCTGTGTCTCGTATAGATATGGCAATTATACCGTTTTGTCGAGGTCTGCTATACTCTTCTAAAAGAGTTTTCTTAATAATCCCCTCACGGGTAGCCATTATCAAATAATGAGAATTGATAAACTCTTCATCTTTCAAATCTTTAATGTTGATATAGGAACGAACAGAATCGTCTTGTTCTATATTTAAAACGTTTTGTATGGCTCGTCCTTTACTGGTTCTGGTCCCTTCTGGTATATCATAAACTTTTAGCCAGAAGCATTTTCCTTTTTCGGTAAAAAGTAGCAGAGTATTGTGCATTGAGGCCACGTAAATATGCTCAATAAAGTCTTCATCACGTGTTGTACTTCCTTTTGCACCAACTCCTCCCCGACCTTGACTTCTGTAGTCTGCTAATGGTGTTCGTTTTATGTAACCAAGATTAGATATGGTAATAACCATATCCTCATCAGCATAAAAGTCTTCAGGATTGAACTCTTCTGCATTTAGAACTATCTCGGTGCGTCTTTCATCACCATATTTATCTTTTATCTCTATCAATTCATTGGCTATTATCTCCATTCGCATTCCTTCATCAGCAAGTACGCGTTTGTAATAATCAATACGTTCTAATAGCTCATTATACTCACTTCTTAATTTATCTTGCTCTAGTCCAGTTAGTTGTCCTAAGCGCATTTCAACAATTGCGTGAGATTGCTCTTGCGATAGAGAAAACCTCTCCATTAAACGCGTTCTAGCCTGATCACGATTATCAGATGATTTAATAATTTCAATTACCTCGTCAATGTTGTCCGAAGCAATTATCAGACCCTCTAAAATATGGGCTCTTTTTTCGGCTTGTTCAAGCTCATACTCTATTCTACGTATAGTAACATCGTGACGATGTTCAATAAAGCACTTTATTAAATCTCTTAAGTTTAACTGTTGAGGTTTTCCATTAACTAAGGCAATGTTATTTGTACTAAATGTGCTTTGTAAAGATGTGTACTTATACAAATTGTTCAAAACAACATTCGCAATAGCATCACGCTTAATATCATACACAATCCGCATTCCATCCCTATCCGATTCATCATTTACATTGCTAATACCTTCTATTTTCTTTTCAGCAATCAAATCGGCGGTTCTCATTATCATATCGGCTTTGTTTACCATGTATGGTATTTCGGTGACTACAATTTTCTCATGTCCTTTTTCATCAGTCTCTATTATGGCTTTTCCTCGCATTACGATTCTGCCACGTCCTGTCTCTAAAGATTCTTTAACTCCACTATAACCGTAAATAATACCACCACCCGGGAAATCGGGTCCTTTAACATATTTACAAAGCTCTTCTACTGTTATATCTCTATTTTTAATGTATTCTAGGCAAGCATCTATTACTTCGGAAAGGTTGTGCGGAGCCATGTTTGTAGCCATTCCAACGGCGATACCCGAAACACCATTAACTAAAAGATTAGGAATTTTGGAGGGCAGTACAGTTGGTTCTTTCAGCGAGTCGTCAAAATTTAGCGTAAAATCGACAGTATTCTTGTCGATATCAGCTAACATCTCCTCAGTAATTTTGGTCATACGGGCTTCTGTATATCGCATTGCTGCTGGCGAATCGCCGTCAACAGAGCCGAAGTTCCCATGACCATCAACCATGGTATATCTCAATGACCAATCTTGTGCCATTCTAACCATAGCATTATATACAGATGAATCGCCATGTGGGTGATATTTACCAAGCACCTCTCCCACTATACGTGCCGATTTTTTATGGGGTTTTGTTGGACTTAACCCTAACTCATTCATTCCATAAAGTATCCGTCTGTGAACAGGTTTAAGTCCGTCTCTAACATCTGGCAATGCACGTGAAACAATTACCGACATCGAATAATCGATATAGGAACTCTTCATCTCATCTTCGATGTTAATTCTAATAATATTTTCTCCTTCTGTCATTTTAATTATTTAACAACTGTTTTTAAGAAGACAAATTTACAAAAAATGCCGACATAATGTTGATAAACTCATGCAAACTTTATCAACATTTTATTGTTAATAAATTTACATTAAATGTTACATTTATCCAAGAATATCATGATAAATAAAGCAATAACAACTTTAAAGTTTGCGTTTTAGCATACTGAATATTAAGCACATAGCATCAATATCGATGTTTGAAAAAATAATACAAAAACATAGTTCCAAATGGTATGATTTGAGTATTACCATAAAAAAGGCGATACTTAATAAAATAAAATCACATTTTTTTTGTTGAAAAGTTAATAATATTTAATGCAATCTTAATTTGCCAGGATCTTAATATATATATTATCTTTACGCAGTTAATGAGCTGTACTTAATTGTGGAGATATTATTACATAGCGTCTCTGAAGAATAATAATAAACATATGAATGCAAAATTTTCACAACAGATTAAAGACATTATTGCATATAGTCGCGAAGAAGCAATTCGCTTAGGTAACGAAATTTTAGAAACCGACCATCTTTTTTTAGGGATGTTGCGTGAAGGTCGCGGAATGGCAATAGACACTCTTGTAAGTTTGGGTGTTGACCTTCTGTTTGTTCGCAAAAAAATTGAGTTTGAGCTTAAAGAGGAACAAATCCTTGACAAATCTAAACAAGACGATTTACCCTTTAAAAATAGTGCAGCAAGAGTACTTAGATTAGTTGCACTTGAAGCTCGTGCTTTAAATAGTAATACCATTGAATCAGAGCATCTTATGTTAGCGATAATGCGAGATGAAACCAGTCGTATTGTATCATTATTAGGTGATGAAAATGTTGATTATGATCTGTTAAAAGATAGAATTATCAACCAACCCTATAACAAAATGGACGATCCATACGATAGTACTGGTGATGACGATGATTCAGATGAGCGAAGCGATCTCCCCTCCGGCTCTTCTAAATCAAATTCAGATACACCTGTACTAGATAACTTTGGAATTGATTTAACGAAAGCAGCCGAGGAAAACAGATTAGACCCTGTTGTTGGACGTGAGGTCGAGATTGAAAGGTTAGCTCAAATACTTAGCCGTAGAAAAAAAAACAATCCTGTTCTTATTGGCGAGCCCGGCGTGGGTAAATCAGCAATTGTTGAGGGAATGGCAATACGCATTGTAAAAAGGCAAGTGTCTCGGGTTCTTTTCAATAAACGAGTTATAACACTCGATTTAGCGTCAATTGTAGCAGGAACCAAATATCGTGGACAATTTGAAGAGCGTATTAAGGCAATTCTAAATGAGTTGTCAAAAACTACAAACGTTATTTTGTTTATTGATGAAATACACACTATCGTTGGCGCAGGTGGTGCTGCTGGCTCCCTTGATGCTGCAAATATGTTAAAACCAGCTCTCGCAAGAGGAGAAATTCAATGTATTGGAGCTACAACACTTGATGAATACCGTCAGCATATAGAGAAAGATGGTGCATTGGAAAGACGATTTCAAAAAGTAATGGTAGAACCCACCAGTCCCGAAGAGACACTACACATACTTAACCAAATAAAGCCCAAATACGAAGACCACCATAACGTAATCTATACTGATAAAGCTTTAGAGGCATGTGTTAAACTCTCTTTAAGATATATTTCTGACCGACATCTGCCTGATAAAGCTATTGACGCATTAGATGAGGCAGGTTCAAGAATACATATTTCTAATATCAATGTTCCTGAAAATATAATTAAACTTGAGAGTGAGATAGAACGTACTAAAGAGCTTAAAATAAAAGCTGTACATGACCAAGACTTTGAAAAAGCAGCTAATTTTCGAGACGAGGAACGAAAGTTTATTGATGCACTTGAAAAGGCAAAACTTCAGTGGGAAAAGGATTTAACGCAACAGCGTGAAGTAGTTGATGAAGACGATATAGCCGAAGTTATCGCAATGATGACCGGTGTCCCGGTACGTAGGATTGCTCAAGCAGAGAGTCAAAGGCTTTTAAATATGGCAGAAGAGCTAGAAGGTAGCGTCATTGGACAATCAGAAGCCATTGAGAAAATTGTAAAATCGATCCAACGAAACAGAGCCGGATTGAAAGATCCAAATAAACCGATAGGTACATTTGTGTTTTTAGGACCAACAGGCGTTGGTAAAACACAGTTGGCTAAAGTATTAGCAGAGTACCTTTTCGATTCGTCAGATGCCCTTATACGCGTTGATATGAGCGAATATATGGAGAAATTCGCCGTCTCTAGACTTGTAGGAGCACCTCCGGGGTATGTTGGCTATGAAGAAGGCGGTCAGCTAACGGAAAAAGTAAGACGTAAACCATATAGCGTTGTTCTACTCGATGAAATAGAGAAAGCACACCCCGATGTCTTTCACATTCTGCTTCAAGTACTTGACGAAGGACGCTTGACAGACAGTTTTGGTCGTAGAGTTGATTTTAGAAACACATTAATTATTATGACATCGAATATTGGGAGCCGTCAGTTGAAAGATTTTGGCGATGGGATTGGCTTTGCCACATCAGCCAGAGAGCAAGGTGCTGCCGATCATGCAAAAGGTGTTATAGAAAAAGCCCTAAAAAGAGCATTCGCTCCTGAGTTTCTAAACCGTATTGATGATATTATTATATTCAATCCGTTGAGTAAAGATGATATATTTAAAATCATTGATATTGAGTTAAGAGGCTTATATAAAAGAGTTTCTGAAATGGGATATAAAATAGAGATGACAGATGAAGCAAAAGATTTTATTGCTGAAAAAGGATTTGATCCCAATTTTGGTGCTCGACCACTAAAAAGAGCTCTTCAGAAATATCTTGAAGACGAAATGGCAGAAGCAATTTTAAAAACTCAAGTTTCTGAAGGAGACACAATATTCGTGGAATACAACAAAGACAAAGAGCCTGATAAAGTGATAGTTACAGTAAAAAAGGCTATTTAAGTAAATCTTTTAATCTAATATTTGCATATCTACGGTTAATCCGCTATGAATTAGCGTAGTATATACAGTTATATAAAGTGTAACTTTAACAATTAAAAAATGAAAAATAAACCTACTCTATTGATATTAGCTGGGGGATTAGCAAGTCGTTATGGTGCTATTAAACAAATGGAATCAGTTGGACCATCAGGCGAATCAATTTTAGATTATTCTGTTTATGATGCCATAAGAGAAGGTTTTGGAAAAGTGGTATTTGTTGTAAACAAAACCATTGAAAATGATTTTAAAGAGAAATATGACAAGATTTTTGTAGGTAGAATTGATACAGAATATGTAATTCAAAGTCTTGACGATTTGCCTAAAGGTTTTCACAGCCCTTCTGATAGAGTAAAACCCTGGGGAACCGGACATGCTGTTAGGGCTGCTCGCAACGCAATCAACACCCCTTTTGTAGTTATTAATGCCGATGACTTTTACGGAAGAGAATCATATGCTGCAATCAGCAAATTCATTGCAAACAACCATTCAAATTATGCAATGTACGCATATAAACTTGGTAACACTCTTTCAAAACATGGTACAGTTAGTCGAGGTGTTTGTGAAGTGGAAAATGGTTTTCTCACAGAAATTAACGAAAATACATCCATTAGCAGGGTAAATGAGAGTACTATAAGATCTGATCAAAATAGCTCATTATCAAATGAAACACTTGTATCAATGAACTTTTGGGTTTTTAGACCCGATGTTTTTCCAATTATTGAACAGTTATTCAGCGAGTTTATTAGCAAAAACCATAATAGCCTGACAGCTGAATTTTATATCCCATCGGTTGTCCAATACGTAATTGACAAAAATATACGTCCTATTTCAGTACTTTCTGGGAGTTCGCCATGGTTTGGAATGACCTATAAATCAGACAGAGACGAAACACGTAATTCAATTAGTAGTTTAATTCTGAAAGGGATTTATCCTCAAAGTCTTTGGAAAATCAATTAAAAATTATTATAGAAACGTCATATTATGGCGTCTCTATCCTACAAAAAAAACAAAGCCACTTCACAATATTGTTTAGTGGCTTTTTTGTGACCTCGAAGGGACTCGAACCCCAAACCTTCTGATCCGTAGTCAGATGCTCTATCCAATTGAGCTACGAGGCCATTTGCGGATGCAAAAGTAGTAATAAATACTAATTTTGCAATAGAAAACTGTGTTTTTTCGCTTTTAATCTTGATAATCTCGTCTTAACTGATCGTACTCATCGTCAAATATATTTTTGTTCTCTTTGGTTATTAAATGGTTACCTTTTACAATATCAAACCAAGCTTGATTTAATATTTCGCCTGGCATATCGCTGTGTACTAATTCGTACTCACTTGTACCAAAGTCAACAAGACTAAACACGAATCTTCGATTGTTTTTATCATTAATTTTGTAAAAATGCCATATTTCATAGGGTTGGAAGAAAGCCATATTACTTCTTTTAATTATCTGGTTTGGACTACCGTACTGTAGATAAACTCTTCCTCTGTCGCTCATATAACCTCTTTTAATTTGAGTTCCGTACAGTTTATCAACCAACTCTACTTGTTTACGGTATATTTCCCACTCACTCTCGGGAGCAATAGAATTTCTTGTCTCCCAAAAATTTATGAAAAATTGCTGCATTATCTTTAAATCTTTGGCTGAAAAATCGGTATCGATAAAGCTACGCTCTACGTTTCCGGCTATTGGATATAAACTTTTAATATGGGCTCCTAGTTCGTGTACAGTCGAATATTTTTCAACCCAAGAATCTTTAGTCTCAACATTTGCATAACTTGTTGGAGTATCCATTGGTTTATTGCTGCTACGTTGAAAAAAGTGTTTCTTTGTTAATAAAACCTCGTTGTTTTTATCGCATACCTCAATTTCTAAATTATAATTCCCAGAAGGTAAATCAGAGATATTTACAGATTTTGTAAGAACAACAATAGGCGCCGCTTTTCTTCGATCAAGAGTAATTGTTTTTTCGAACATCCTGCGGCTCGGAACAGACGTAACGAAGTATCTGATTAAGAAATCGTTGCCTGCTCCTACTTCTTTGTCAATATTGTATAGTTCGGAGTAAAACGTAATAGAATTCACACTGTTTGGATAAAAATTACTTACATAAGGTATTACATCATATCCGCTTTTGGTATATTTTGTAATTGTTTCAGTTGGTATAAATCTCTCAGCGGGCTCAATGCCACTAATGGCAGGCTCATTTCCCGAGATAGATATAGTTAATATATCTTTATAATCAAATGATAAGCTGTCAGGAGAGAAATTATCCTTAACTAATAGTTGAAAATTATAAGATCCTGCAGGTAGAGGTATTCTTTGCAGATCAATAAACGCTCCGGGAAGACCAGCAAATGATGTATCAACCTCGGGGCTTGAAATATTATATTTTCTATACTCTTTAACGACATCGTCCGCTGTGAATATCATTGTTACTTCAACTGACGCTTGTAACTTATTGTTTGAGTTGATTTTATACGCAACCGAATTTGGTACAATTGCCATATATGTTTCGAGATATGTGCCTACAGTTGGCGCGTAAAATTGTGCATGATGGAAATATGCTTTTATTCCATAGCTTGATAATTGGAATAAAATTATTAAAATGGATAAAAGAAGTAATCTCTTCATAATGCTTTGTTTTTTCTGTTTTAAGTATTAAATAACCTTATGCTGAGCAAAAATAGATATTTATAATTTAGTTTTACTAATTATCCGTTGTTATATGATTTATTTTACGTCAGGCGACATATATTTCATGGTATATGATAATAATTCTTCAAATATATTGGCATTTGTTGCTAATATTTCCTGACCGTAAATATAGTTATTTCCACCCGAAAAATCAGAAATCTTCCCTCCTGCTCGTTCTATGATAAACGCTCCTGCTGCAACATCCCAAGGGCTTAGGCTATACTCAAAAAAACCTTCAAATCTACCACATGCAACATAAGCTAAATCGGTTGCAGCACTCCCCAGTCGTCGCAAACCATGACTTACATGCATAAACTCTTTCATAAGATTCATGTATTGCTCCATTCTGTCGTAATCGTAGTATGGGAAACCTGTGGCTAACAGCGAATCTTTTACATGTTTGATTTTCGATACGCTAATTTGCTTATTATTCATGTACGCCTTGTCGTTTTTTGAGGCATAAAAAACCTCGTTAAGACCAACTTCGTGAATAACACCTAATACAGGCTTATTATTATGCATTAGAGCGATGCTAATTGCTACTGGGTATAATGAGTGTATATAATTCGTTGTGCCGTCTAATGGGTCTATTATCCATAAAAATTCGCTGTTTTTATTGCTTTCACCGCTCTCTTCAGCAAGAAAGCCAGAATTTGGAACAATTTTACTTAATGATTCAAGCAAAAGATGCTCCGCATTTTTATCAACATGTGTTACAAAACTGTTATGCGATTTGACTTCAAATACCTCATTGCTAAACTTATTTCGCTCATTTTTAATGTAGTTAGCAGTTTTATCTGTTATTGCAAGAGTTTGTTTTAAAATATCGTTATAATTCATTTTTTGATGATTTTAGACACAAAACTAATAGTAAACTGAAGATTACAGGCAAAATAACTCTTTTTATTATCAACAATTAACAACTTGCCCGATAAAATGTTGTTTATCAGTATCGTATTTTATAAGCTTTACAGGCAATATTTCATTGATATAGTTTTCGTTATATGGAACAACAACCTTTAAGTAATTATCCGTAAAACCCTCAATCATAGTTCTTTTCTTACCTTTTTCAAACAAAACATTTCGCACTTTCGATTCAAACTGCTTGCAAAAAACATAGTTGTATCTCTTTGCTTTTTCATGCAGTATTGAGCTTCTATCTCTTCTAATATATTTTGGAACCTGTTGCATCTTTATTGCCGCAGTATCTTGACGTTCAGAGTATGTGAATATATGTAATTCAGATGGTGCAAATGAGTCAATAAATTCAATTGTTTGTTGAAAGTCTTGTTCTGTCTCTTCAGGAACTCCAACAATAATATCTATAGCTATATATGCATCTGGTATTAAATTTCTTATAGTATCTATTTTTTCTTTAAAAAGTTGCGTATCATACCTACGTCTCATTGATTTTAACAGCTTGTCCACACCACACTGTAACGGTATATGAAAATGAGGCATTATAATATTACTCTCTGCAGCTAATTCAATTATTCTATCCTCAAGTAAATTTGGCTCTATTGAAGATAGTCTAAGCCTTTGCAGTCCTTTTACATCATGGAATGCTTTCAACAAATCGTAGAATGTTTCGCCATTTTTTCTACCAAAATCGCCTATATTAACTCCGGTAAGAACAATTTCTTTAACACCTTTATTTACAATGATATTAGCCTCTTTAATTACACTTTTAATTGAATTACTACGGCTTAATCCTCGAGCTTTAGGTATTGTGCAGTAACTACAAAAATAGTCACATCCATCTTGAATTTTCAGAAATGTTCTTGTTCTATCATCAAACGACCATGCTGTTTGAAAACAGTTTAGTTCATTGTAGTCACATCTACTTAAAGCTGTTGTGTTGTTTTCCACATACTCAAGAACCTTATGTTTATCATTATTACTCAACACAATATCAACCCCATTAATTGCCATTATTTGCTCTGGTTTTAGTTGTGCAAAACATCCGACTACTACAATCTTAGCTTCGGGATTTTGCTTAATAGCTTTGTTTATTACGTATTTACATTTTTTTTCAGCTATTTCTGTAACGCTACATGTGTTGATAACGTAAATATCAGCTTTTTCGTTAAAATTCACTTTTATATAACCCGCATCAACAAAAGATCTTGCTATTGTCGATGTCTCTGAAAAATTCAGTTTACAACCAAGCGTATTAAAAGCTACTCTTTTATAGGTTTGCATTTTATTATTTTTATAAAACTATATAAACTGGTTAATTAGTATGTGTTGTAGCTTTGAATTATAAGCGAGTGAAAATTAAAACTACAAAATTACCATAATTCACATAAAAATGCATATTTTTGTATAGTTGTTAATCAGTTAAATTACTGAATAGAATAACAAGGGAATATTAATATTTTCAAAATTACTTTTATGAATATTTTTGTAGCTAACCTTAATCCAAAGACTACTGGAGAAGATCTCAACAAATTGTTTAGCAATTATGGCACAGTGGCTTCTGCAAAAGTTATTTTTGACAGAGAGACAGGCAATTCAAAGCGATATGGTTTTGTGGAAATGCCTGATGAAAACGAGGCTAAAAAAGCTATTGAGGCTTTAAACGAATCTGAATTAGAAAACAACAAAATTGTTGTTAGAGAGTCAGTTCCTGGTCCTCCAAAACCCAAAACAAAGCGCCCATTTGATCCAAATAGACGAACTGAAAAACAGTAGTTTTTGAATAACTGCTATGTGCTTTGTTTGTTCAAATGCGAGTGAGCCGTTGAGAAATACAGCTCCCGTCTCTGCGTTCACATTTTTCAAATTCAGCCATTTTACGATTAATATATTTAAAGATCAAATAAATTAGCAGCTCAAATTTTGTTGATAATTCCTCAAACATCTCTTTGCAATAATCGACAACAAAGAACGAAACAGCAAAATGAGAATTATAAAGGAAATAATAAAGGATATTAGGTTTTGGATACTACTCCTTTTTATAGTAAGATTGATTGGAATTTCAAATCCACCACTGGAAGTAGGACACAATTGGAGACAAACCACAGTGACAATGGTTTCAAGAAACTTTCTTGAAATCGATAATAATATACTTTACCCTCGAATTGATATTGCTGGGGAAAAAACAGGTATAACTGGGATGGAGTTTCCATTACTTAATTACACGATTTACATTGTGTCTAAAGTTTTTGGCTATCAACATTGGTTTGGCAGATTAATTAATTTACTAATCTCTAGTTTCGGACTATGGTTTTTCTACAGATTAATCCGTAAATATTTTACGGAACAAGTTGCCTTTTTTTCAACAATAATCCTGGCAGTTTCGATATGGTTTCAGTTTTCGAGAAAAATTATGCCCGATACTTTTTCTATGTCAATGATCATAGCAAGTATCTATTTTGGAAGCAATTATTTGGACAGTACTATACGAAAGTATAGTTTAATGCAATTAACAATTTACACAATCTTAATGTCGTTAGGGATATTATCAAAACTACCTTCAGGGTTCTTGCTTGTGGTTTTTTTAATATTTTTTTTCGATAAAACTATTCCAATAAAAAGAAAAATAATTTTCTCTATTTTTTCATTAATTGGAATATTACCACCTGTTATTTGGTATTATCATTGGGTTCCGTACCTTGTTGATCAGTACGAGTTTTGGCACTTTTTTATGGGAAAAAGTTTTGCACAAGGATTTAGAGAAATAGTACAGAATTTGAATGAAACCCTTAGTAAATTTTACGATACTGCATTAAAGTTTATCGGATTTGGTGTTTTTACATATGGATTGGTGTACTCATTTGTAAAGAAAGATTTAAAAATTTGTATTTTGTTTGTTTTAACATTTATCAGTTTTTCCGTTATAATATTTAAAGCAGGGTTCACATTCTCACACCATAATTACTACATTATTCCTTTTGTACCGATAATGGCTCTTATAGCAGGATATGGTTTATCTAAAATTAAACACTCTAAAGTTGCTGTAATAATACTTATTGCGATATCTATTGAAGGTATTGCCAATCAACTATATGATTTTAGAATTAAAGAGCATGACAAGAAGATTGTCAATCTTGAAAAAGATCTTGATAGCGTTTCCCATAGAGATGATTTGATTTTAATTAACAGTGGTAACTTCCCCACTCCAATGTATTTTGCCCACAGAAAAGGATGGGTTGTTACAAACGAACAAATTGAAGATGGAAACTATATCAAATCACTAAAAATTAAGGGGTTAAAGTATATTGTTATTTTGAAAAGAAGCTTTGGTTCCGAAATTTTATTAACTCAATATAAAAAGGTTTTAGAAAATGATGATTATTGCATATATGAGTTATAAACCATTGATAAAAGTGTTCTAAAGTACTAATTGTTGTTAACAACTTACAATTAGTAACATATTTAGAATCCACTTTTTAAAGACCTATAGTTGAAGTAATAGTTAAAGTTTTAATTAAAAATTATTTCTGTCGTTTTCTTTCTAAAAACCAGTATTCTTCAAGGAATCTATAAGGGCATTAATCTTTTGTGCAGTTGGTTTTGAAACAGGTGCAAGTGGACTTCTTAATATATTGTTAATCAGCCCCATGTTAGACATTGCTTGTTTAATTCCGGAAGGATTGCCGTCTTCAAAAATCGCCATTATCAACGGTAACAGTTTATAATGAATGGTTTTTGCATCTTCAAATTTTCCATCTAAAAGATTGTGAACCATATCGGCAAACTGTTTTGGATATGCATTCCCAATTACAGATATAACACCGTTTGCTCCTGCAGCAATAAGCGGATATGCAATTGCATCATCACCTGATATTACCTGAAAGCCTTTAGGACGCTGTCTTATTATCTCCATTATTTGTGTCATTATGCCAGAAGCCTCTTTTATAGCCACAATATTTTTAAAGTTGTTAGCCAATTCGAGCGTAGTTGCAGGCAATAGATTTACTGAAGTTCTACCAGGCACATTGTACAGTATAACAGGCTTATCTGTTGATTGAGCTATTTGTTTATAGTGTTCATAAAGGCCTTTTTGTGAAGGCTTATTGTAATAAGGTGTAACAGACAGAATACCCCATATTTCTTTGGGCATGCTTTTTATATCGTCAATAACTGTTTTGGTGTTATAGCCTCCTGCTCCTACTATAACGGGTTTTCGGTTATCATTTATTTCCAAAATTAGATTTATTACAGCCTGTTTCTCCTCTTTAGATAAGGTGGGTGTTTCGCTCGTGGTTCCAAACGCTACCAAATAATCGATACCGGAATTTATTTGATTGTCAATATGTGCTGAAAGTGATTTAAAATCAATACTTCCATCCTTTCTAAAGGGTGTTATTAGTGCAGTGCCTATACCAAAGTTATTTAAGAATGCCATCTCTATGCCTCCTATTAAAGTAATAGTTTATTTAGTTTTGATAATATCAAGATAGTGAATCAGTTGTTGTAAATATTCATTGTAATTATTTTTTGTTGATTCGATAAGTAAAGTTGCCCATTTATTATTCTCACTGAACGGCGCTACTATTGTTTTAGCTTTACTTAGCGTAGCAATCCATTGAGAGTGAAAACTGTTGTCAAAATCGACAACAACCATTAAATCCGCCTGTTTTGAAATAAAGTTGGTATAAACCTCTTCTTTTGGCTTTCCATACCAATTAAGTTGTTTACGACAAAAATATTTTATCCCTTTTCTGTTTTGAAAACCTGGAGCCATTTTTTTTGCATCAACATAAATCAATACTTCAACAGATTTGCCTTCATCCAACAGGAAGTGGACAAATTTCGATACGATATCGGCTTGCGTATCATCTATTCTGTTGAAGAGTATTTGTACTTGATTAACGTCTTTATAGTTAATAAAACCACGCTCAATGGGCTTTTTCAGAGCCTTTTTGAGCGACATCTCTCTAAATTTCTTTTTTATTGTTTTTAAGGCACTCACACTATGCTAATTTTCCGTGACACTGTTTAAATTTTTTACCGCTTCCACATGGACAAGGATCGTTTCTTCCAACACGTGGTTCAGCTTTTGCAGGTCCTTGTGGTTTTTGTTGAGCTAAATCACTACGACCAGTTTTCATCTGACTGTGATCAGTTCTACGTTGCTCTCCCTGCTTGAAATTCTGGGCATTTTGACTCGGTATATATGCTTTCAGTAATATGGAAGTTACGTCATGATTAACTTTATCGAGCAATTTTTTGAAAAGATCAAACGATTCAAATTTATATACCAACAATGGGTCTTTCTGTTCGTATGACGCACTTTGTACAGACGTTTTCAAATCATCCATTTCACGTAAGTGCTCTTTCCATGTCTCGTCGATGATTAGAAGCGAAATAAATTTCTCAATAGAGCGCATTATCTCAGCTCCTTTTGTTTTATACGATTTTTCTAAATTGGTAATAACCTGATACACTCTATATCCATCGGTTATTGGGATGACAATATTTTTGTACTGTTCGCCCTGTTTTTCATAGACGTCTGAAATAACAGGCAACACTTGCGCTATTAATTGTTCCTGCTTTCTATTGTATTTTTCGGTTACCGATTTGAATATTTTTGATATTATCTCCTCATCGTCTGCCTTTTTAAAGAAGCTTTCATCGAATGGGGGCTCTATTGTAAGGTGTCGCATTAATTCAAAGCGGAATGTATCGAAGTCGGAGTCATCAATGTATGTATCGACAAACTCTTCACATACAGCACTCATCATTCCTATTGTATCGGATTGTATTCTTTCTCCGAACAGTGAATGTCGACGTTTTTTATAAACAACTTCACGTTGAGAGTTCATCACATCATCGTATTCAAGCAAACGTTTTCTTATTCCGAAATTGTTCTCCTCAACTTTTTTCTGTGCTCGCTCAATTGATTTAGTAATCATGCTGTGTTGGATTACTTCGCCCTCTTTTAATCCAAGTCTGTCCATCATTCGGGCAATACGGTCTGACCCAAAAAGACGCATCAGATCATCTTCGAGTGATACAAAAAACTGTGATGAACCCGGGTCACCTTGACGCCCTGAACGACCACGTAGCTGACGGTCAACACGCCGCGATTCGTGTCGTTCTGTACCAATTATCGCCAACCCTCCTGCCTCTTTTACCGCATCAGAGAGTTTAATGTCAGTACCACGACCTGCCATGTTGGTAGCAATGGTAACTGTTTTTGAGTGTCCAGCTTCAGCAACAATATCAGCTTCTCGTTGGTGCAACTTAGCATTCAAAACGTTGTGTTTAATACCTCTAAGTTTAAGCATACGGCTTAATAACTCAGAAACCTCAACCGATGTGGTACCAACTAATATAGGACGACCTGCGTCGCGAAGTCTTACAATCTCTTCTATGACCGCGTTGTATTTCTCGCGTTTTGTTTTATAAACCAAATCTTCGTGGTCTTCCCTTACAATCGGTCTATTAGTTGGTATAACAACAACATCTAATTTATAAATATCCCACAACTCTCCTGCTTCTGTTTCTGCTGTACCTGTCATACCAGCGAGTTTGAGGTACATTCTAAAGTAGTTTTGCAGCGTAATTGTGGCAAATGTTTGTGTGGCAGCCTCAACTTTAACATTCTCTTTTGCCTCGATAGCTTGGTGTAATCCGTCGCTATATCGGCGCCCCTCCATAATACGTCCAGTTTGTTCGTCAACAATTTTAATTTTGTTGTCCATTAAAACGTATTCGACATCTTTTTCAAACAACGAGTATGCTTTAAGTAACTGATTAACAGTATGTACACGTTCAGATTTTATACTGTAATCTTGAATTATCTGATCTTTCTTAACACTCTTCTCTTCCGGGCTAAGCTCCAAATTATCAAGCTCCGCCAATTCCGACCCAACATCAGGAAGCACAAAGAACTTGGTGTCTGAGACCAAATTACTCATATAGTCTATTCCCTTGTCAGTCAAATCAATAGAATTAATTTTTTCGTCAATAACAAAGTAGAGTTCATCAGTTGCTATATGCATGTTTTTATTGTTTTCTTGCATATAGAAGTTCTCAGTTTTAAGTAATAGGGCTTTTGTGCCTTGTTCTGACAAATATTTTATCAAAGGATTATACTTTGGCAATCCTTTAAAAGCTCTAAGTAGCAATAGACCACCCTTATCTTCGTCACCTTCTGATATAAGCTTTCTCGCATCTGCAAGTATTTGGGTAACTAAATTGCGTTGAACGTTGTAAAGCTTTTCAACATAGGGTTTAAACTCGTTGAACAGCTGATCTTCGCCCTTAGGAACAGGACCTGAGATAATAAGTGGTGTTCTGGCATCATCGATTAACACAGAGTCAACCTCGTCAACTATTGCGTAATTGTGCTTACGCTGCACCAATTCTTCGGGACTAAGTGCCATATTGTCACGAAGGTAGTCAAAGCCGAACTCATTGTTTGTACCAAATGTTATATCGCATTCGTATGCTTTGCGTCTATCTAAGGTATTTGGTTGATGATTATCAATACAATCAACCGATAGTCCGTGGAACATATATAATGGCCCCATCCACTCCGAGTCACGTTTGGCAAGGTAGTCGTTAACTGTAACTACGTGAACTCCCTGCCCCGACAGCGCATTTAAGAATACCGGCAGCGTTGCAACAAGGGTTTTTCCCTCACCTGTAGCCATCTCGGCAATCTTACCTTTATGCAACGCAACTCCACCAATTAATTGTACGTCGTAATGTACCATTTCCCATTTCTGAAGATTGCCTCCTGCACTCCACTCATTAAAGTATATAGCTTTATCACCCTCAATTTCAACAAAATCTTTGGTAGTTGCCAAATCCCTATCGAATTGAGTTGCTGTAACAACAATTTTATCATTTTCTTTAAATCTACGTGCAGTATCTTTTATAATTGCAAAAGCCTCAGGCAGAGCCTCATCTAATGCAACTTTATATTTATTGTCGATAGTTTTGGATAACTCGTCAATACGATTAAAAAGTTTTTCACGATCATCTATCGAAAGAGTGTGATCTTCCAATTCCAATCTCAGCTGAGATATTTCATCTTTTTCTGTTTTAACATGTTCGTTAATTTTATTTCTGAGTGATTGTGATCTTTCGCGCAATTCATCGTTAGAAAGCCCTGTAAGCGTTTCATACACCTCTTTTATTTTTTCAACGTAAGGTGCAATCTCCTCTAAGTCGCGTTTTGCTTTTGAACCGATAAAAAATCCAATAATTTTATTAATTACGCTCATATTTGTGCTTAAATTTATGTTTATCTTTACTATATTTATGGTTGCATTGGTATAATCGGGCAAAACAAAAGTCCCTTCTAAAGGTTACCTAAAATGCAATACATTTTCGTGATTTTTTCAACCGACTAAATTAGTAATAATAGCTGTATTTGAGAATAAATAATTAAAAAATCAATTAACAATTAATAATCATTAATCAATAATTGGTGATTAACAGAATGAAAATCACAACAATGTATAAACGCCATAATATTACATATCTACTTAAAAATAATAAAATTTGCACCTAACCGTCATTCCTACGTCTTCTCTATTTTGAAAATTTTAGACAAAATATTTAATTTGGCACAATATTTGTAAGATATATTTTTCTACGCATAATCCCTGTTTTTCACCTTTTATTAAATGTAATTGGGATATTATAAACAAATCCTGTAAGCTTTTACACGTGTTTTTATTGATTTTAACAGATCGATATCAACATTGAAGAAATCAAAGGCAAAGGACAACAATGAAAAACTCATGTCATTGTTGTATCCATATGCCGAGGTTCTTCGAGATATCTAAAACACTTAAAATCAATTGTATGAAAGCAAACAAAAACAGGAAAAGTGCTGAAAACCAGAAAAATGAATCTGTTCGCTGGAACATGACGGAACATCTTATTTTCCCTCTACATCCCGGAGCTCTATTCACGGATGATAGAATAACCCGTGTTGTCATAATTGAAATTATCAAAGACCTTGATAACGGAAAGTTTGCAGAACTTGACTTTTTAGATGGTCACACCGTGGCAAATAATTTCATTATGGCAAATGAGCTAAATAATTATTATGAGTGTCGTGCAAAAGGAGATTGCTCCTTTGTCCCTAGTTTATTTTTTGAAAACTAATATGAAACGAGCCTTTAAACAAGGCTCTTTTTTTGCTTATTATTTGAGCATACCATGTTATAAACTCTAAAACACATCCTATTTATTAAAGATAAACGCCTATATTTGCGCGATTTTTGCAGGCTAAACGTAAAATATTAATATGGAACAAGGAAATTTTTGGTTTGCATTTTCGCTCACTCTTTTTGCAGGATTATCAACTGGTATAGGTGCAGCAATCGCCTTTTTTGCCAAACAAACAAATAAAAAACTTTTATCATTATCTCTTGGTTTTTCAGCCGGAGTTATGCTCTATGTTGCATTGGTTGAGATATTACAAAAGTCCAGAGAGTATTTACAACAAGAGTTGGGCGACACAACTGGTAATTGGGCTATGATTGGCTCATTCTTTACTGGTATTGCCATAATTGCTATTATTGATAGACTAATACCAAGTAGCAAAAATCCTCACGAGCCTCATAAAATTGAGGATATGAACAGTGCTAAGCTTAATTCTAATAAAAGGCTTATGAGAATGGGTGTTATGTCTGCATTGGCAATAGGAATACATAATTTTCCTGAAGGAATAGCAACATTTATGGCTGGTCTGACTAATCCATCAATAGCCATTCCTATAGCAATTGCAATAGCTATCCATAATATTCCTGAAGGAATAGCTGTTTCAATACCTGTGTTTTACGCTACCGGGAACAGATTAAAGGCTTTCTGGCTAGGATTTTCAAGTGGTTTAGCTGAACCAGTTGGAGCACTTATAGGATACGGGTTAATAACCTTTTTCTTCGATTCAATATCATTAGCCTTTACTGGTGTAATGTTCGGTGCGGTTGCCGGGATTATGGTTTTTATTTCATTAGATGAACTGCTTCCAACAGCCGAAGAGTATGGGGAGCATCATATAGCTATATATGGTTTGGTTGGTGGTATGGCGGTGATGGCTGTTAGCCTGGTACTATTCAATTAGTAATGTACAATGAACAATTAACAATATAAGTTAAAAGGTGTACTAATTGAAAGTTGGTAAAGCAACTAATAATTTGAACACTAAACATAATAAATGTACACAATACTTACATAGATATAATTATGATTTTAACTCCCTTAGAATCGGATATTTTAAATATTTGCGTTGGTTGCTCGAAATAATGGATTTATTTGATAACCGTTATGCAATATTGCAATCTGAACCAATATTTAACAAATTACAAAAGTAAACAAATTATAAGCTTTGAAAATCACAGCAAATATGAGACATTCGGAATGGTGTTACATTTGTAAATCAATATTGGTTATAGTTGTAACAAGCGAGTGGTTTACATTTGTATTCTTGACAGTTTTTTAATTAGCATAGGTCCTTGATAAATAAAGCCTGTATATACTTGAAGTAGGTCTGCACCGGCACTATACAAGTCAGTAGCATCTTGAACGGAGAATATTCCCCCACTTCCAATTATTGCAACCGAGCTGTCTAATTCTTTGCGTATGTTTTCTACCATTTTTAAGGTGTTTTTAAACAATGGTTTACCTGACAGACCTCCTTGACCTATAGAGGTTATCTCCTCTTTACTTATAGTTAAACTTGAACGTGATGTTGTTGTATTTGCTATAATAATTCCGTTGAATTGAAACTCTTTAATTAGCTCAATTGTTTCGTTAATTTGCTGCTGCTCTAAATCAGGGGAAATTTTAACAACTAAGGGTTTGTATGTATCTTTAGTTTTACGAAGGTTATCCATCATACTCATAAGGCTTCCAAGGTAAGCCTTGTTCTGAAGCTCACAGAGGTTTGCAATATTAGGACAACTAATGTTAAGTACAATATAGTCAACTAAGTCATATATACCATTCATAACAGCTTGATAATCATTTATTGCAAGCGAGTTATCTGTAGTAGTATTTTTACCTATATTGCCACCTAAAATGAAGTCGCGTTTAGCATAGCGAAGTAACCTTTTTTGTATCACATCTAGTCCGTCATTATTAAATCCCATTCGATTAATAAGAGCGTTATCTTGAGGAATACGAAACAGACGTGGCTTAACATTTCCGGGTTGCGATTTAGGTGTAACTGTTCCTATTTCAACAAATCCAAAACCCATAGATGCGAAGGTATCAGCCACTTGTGCGTTTTTATCTAATCCTGCAGCTAAGCCAATTCTATTGGGAAACTTCAATCCCATTATCTCTATAGGATTTTCGTATAGAAACAAGCATTTTAATAAGCATTTAGCACCAGGGGTATGTCGTGCCACGCGACATGAGTTAATGGCTAAATGGTGTGCTTTTTCTGGGTCAATTTGAAAAAGCAGAGGTCTAATTAACTTTTGATACATGATTTTTTTGCAAAACTAATCATATTTTTTGTTTTCTGTATATGAATCAAAAGTTCCATCACTATAAAAAATCACAACCCGTTCAATATACTTGTATTTAGTTGCTGAGTTTACATTTGTAACAACGTCTTTCTCTTCTTGTTTTATGTCTTTCTCTTCTATTACTATTTCCTTATTTTCAGTTTTTGTATCAATATTTCTTTCTTTGATTATATTGTCTATAGTTTCAATCTTGTCGTGATCTTCAAATAAGGTATGTTGAATAATTTTAGTTGCACCACTACTATAACTACCTGTTGACTTGTCTGACTTCTCATAGGAACTTGTATTTAATATCTCTCCACCGCCCGTTATTAACCATACAACGTTATATTTTGGAAAGTTCTCTATAAACTTATATAAAAAGTCAATAGAAGGTTTATTCCTTCCTGAAACAAGATGTGAAATGCTTGAACGCTGTACATCAAGTATTTCTGCAAACTCTTTAGCCGTTAGATTTTCTTGATTCATAACGAACGATATTCTCTCATGTATATCCATAGTTGTAAGTTTATGTTACAAATATAACAATTATTTAAAAACAGAAAAACAAATGTGAAAATCGATTTAATTACAATTGTAAACCGATTCAATTATTACAACTTTAATTTCTCTCGTTTTAATATAAACTTTTTATTTATATAAATATATCATTTTACTGAATATCAGTTAATTATAATTATGTTAATAATAATTAACTTAGCTATAATTGACACTTGTAATCAGTGAAATATACGTGATTAAAACTTATTTTGTCGAATTACTAATTACTCTTAGCTCATCACCTACTCTTTTGTGAAAGATTAAAAAAAATGTAATTCTACCCTATTTATCTACGTTGAATTTCCAAAATAGAATAAATGTATATCAAAGTTAAAAGTTGCTCAGAATTTAATATTTGGAGATATATACAGAAACTTTTTAAATATCGCATTGTAAAGACGTTAACAAATACAAATAAATGTATCAAAGCCTTACGTATTTGAGTGTTGAACTATTCTTTAACTTTAAGAAAATATGTTGTGTTTTTCTCTTGACGCTTGTCTGCAGATTTTATGTTTTGGCATTTCTGTTTTTTTGAGCAAATTTTAGGCATATTACAGCTTTGTACATGACAAAATTATTGATGGTGCGGAGGTTCGAGGTACCGGGTGCGTGGACGTTAACTAAATAACCATTAAGGAGTTAAGAAAAATTTAGGAAAGACTGTGTATTTATGATATGGTTGATTTTTGAAGATTCATGTTTTTGGATTAGCTCATTTTTTGTCATATACTAAGATATTAAAGCAAAAACTCAAATATCAAAAAAGCCAACTATATCAAAATGATTTAGCTGGCTTTTAGTTATTATTTTCTAAATACTCTCGCTATAAATATGCTAACTATTTCTTCTCCTCTTCATCCTCCACCAATATCTGATTAGCTCTGTCAAGTGCTAAGGAAAATTCAGGGAAAATATTTGCTTTCCCAACCATAAAAACAATTCTATATTTCTCTAATTCACTATGAACTTGAGGATTAACACCAGAAAGAACAACTTTAGTTCCCTCGTGCTGTACAAACCTAACAGCTTCTTTCAAGTTCTTAATACCTGTTGAGTCAATAAAAGGTACGTGCCTCATTCTAATAATAAGCACCTTATACTTCGTTCCACTGGTTTTAATTACTTCTCCGTAGCGTTTAGCAGACGCAAAGAAGAAAGGTCCACTAATCTCGTATATCCCTATTGATTTGTCAACATCAGAATAGTTATCAAGAATATCACTATCTATTGATGTGGATAATTCAGGTTTTATATCAGACATACGTTTCATAAATAGAAGTGCAGATAAAACGACGCCAACCTGTATAGCTATGGTTAAATCAACGGCTACGGTTAAAATAAAGGTTGATAAAAGTATAATAATATCAAAGGCACTTCCTCTCAAAATACTTACAAACGTGCGCCATTCACTCATATTATAAGCAACAACAATAAGAATACCTGCCAGACATGACATTGGAATAAATCCGGCATATTTACCAAACACTAACATTATAATAAGTAACGTAATTGCATGCATAATACCAGCGATCGGAGTACGTCCGCCGTTTTTAACATTGGTTGCTGTTCGGGCAATTGCTCCTGTTGCTGGAATACCACCAAAAAGTGGAGTAACAACGTTGGCAATACCTTGAGCAATAAGTTCGGTGTTAGATCTGTGATGTCCCCCTATCATACCATCGGCTACAACAGCAGAAAGCAACGACTCAATACCACCTAATAGTGCAATTGTTACAGCCGGCGCAAAATAATTTCCAATATTACGCCACTCTATTTCCGGTATTGAAACGCTGATTTTTGATGGGATTTCTCCGTATATACTACCTATTGTGGTAACATCTAATTTAAAAATTGCAACTATAGACGTTACTACAAGAATAGCTATAAACGAGCCGGGAACAACAGTAGTTATCTTTTTTGAATAAACTGATATTAATATGGTAAGCACTGTTAACGCGATTGCTGTAATATTGAATGTTGATAATGCTGATATATATACACTCCATTTTTCAAAGAAATCAGATGGAACACTTTCAATGCTAAGTCCCAATGCATCTTTAATCTGTGTTGAAAATATTACCAATGCAATACCACTTGTAAAGCCTACTATCAAAGGATATGGGAAGAACTTTAAAAGTGCTCCTAGCTTTAGAAGTCCAAAAGCAATTAACAGCACTCCTGCAAGAATAGTAGATAGCATTAAACCATCTAATCCATATTGCGTAACTATACCAAAAAGAATAACTATAAATGCTCCTGTTGGACCTCCTATCTGAACTCTACTACCTCCTAAAAAGGATATTATAAAACCTGCTATAATAGCGGTAACAAGTCCTTTCTCGGGGGATACGCCAGATGCGACAGCAAAAGCAATTGATAATGGTAAAGCAACTATTCCAACAATAACACCTGCAAGAATATCTTTAGTTAATTGCTCCTTGGTTATTCCTTTTTTTAAAACAGTAAATAACTTTGGTCTGAATATTTCGTTCATAAACTAAATATTAAAATTGATATATTACTGATTTTCAGTACATATACATAATATACACAATTGCCGCAAATATACGGTTCTTTGTCATATGCCACAAAAAATAATTAAATATATTTTAAAATAAGGATTCCAAAAGTCTTTTATTAATTTGAAATAGAATATTTTAAAACTAATGAGTTGTTAAAGCTTATTTAAAAACAGATAAAAGCTAAATATTTTATCATTTTTCTTTTGCAATAAAGAAATTCACACTATATTTGCACTCGCAAAACAGCAATTCTATTGGGCGGTTAGCTCAGCTGGTTCAGAGCACCTGGTTTACACCCAGGGGGTCGGGGGTTCGAATCCCTCACCGCCCACAAACAATAAAAGGTTGCACGAGTTATTTCGGCAACCTTTTTTAATTTTGTTTATACCCAGATGACTTATGACTAACTACAACATATTTATCACCGCCGCTACCAACCTGGCAAAACGCTTACATACTAATCAAAAAGATAAAGCAGGTGTTAGTTATTTCGATGGACACCTAAAAGCAGTAGCTAATCAAGGGCGAACCTGGTTAGAGAAAATTGCAGGGTATCTGCATGATGTATGTGAAGATACTCCTCATACCGTTGAGAATGTGTTGAATATGCTTGAACAAGAAGCAGGTACAGAACTCCCCTCGCTTCCAAAGCAGGAACTTGCTGACGCTCTTTATCTTCTAAATAACCACAATTTTACCTCACGTGATGAATATATTGTTGCTATTGGAAAACAGCTGTTGGCAACGGCTGTAAAACTCAAGGACTTGCAAAATAATATGGATTTATCGCGCATACCAACCCCAACAAAAAAAGATTTAGAGAGAATAAAACGCTATAAGTCAGAATATGACTATTTGACACAAAAGTATATGGAATTGCGTAAACCATGTATCCTCTTTGTTCATGGATATAACAGTAGTTCATTAGGTTTTACGGCAAATGAGCTAAGACGACAATTGGGCGAAGAAGCCGTTGTCTTTGCTCCCTCTTTCTCTAATAAGTTAGAGCGGTTTGATAATATTTTGGCTAATATCGAGCAAGCGCAAGCAGTAGTTGATTATGAGGGAATTGATTTGGTTATCGGCTCAAGCATGGGAGCATTTACTGCTTTGAGAGTTAAGGGTGTACCGAGAATTATTATCAACCCCTGTATGAAGCCGTCTGAACAGTTTGAGAGACTTCTTTTTAATGAAACCACAACAGAAGAGATTGCTAAATACGTTGATTTAGAACAAAGTCTCGCTCCTACAAAGTTAGAACAGGAACAGACATGGGCTCTATTTGCTGACGAAGATGAGCTCTTCTCCTACAAAGCTGAATTTCAAAGCCTTTTTGGAGCAACAAATTGTTTACAAGTTCCCGGCGAACATCGGAATAATTCCCAACGAGTTAGGGAGCACATTATACCGTTGATATACACCTTAATTGAAAACGGGGTGATAAAATGTAGATGGTAAAATAATTTGCTGTATTTCATCCCGATTGAAAGTATAAGTAAACAGGCAAGTTTGCGCGAAACATAAAAATTGCTCATTGTTAATTGCTCATTGTTAATTGATTTAGTTAATTTGCATAATAAAACGCAATACCTATGAATATCTCATTTAACATTTATTACAAAACACATTTTGGACAATCGCTAATATTAGAGATACGACAACCAGATACGGGTTCTAAGTCAATATTAAAAATGAATTTAATTGACGCTGAATCAGGACATTGGCAGGCTGATATTGTTATTCCCGATAGTGTTAAAACAGTTAAATATAGATATTCAATCGAAGACAGTAACAATTCCTTTAAAATTGAAGAATGGGGAGATGACCGCCAAGTTAATGTAGAAGGTGCAAGCAATCACGTTGTTTTTGACTCTTGGCGTTCGGCTTCTGACCCACGTTATGCGTTGTTTAGCAAGGCTATAGGAGAAACAATATTGTCGTATAATAACAGGATAGCACCAAAGCCTAATGTTACTAAAAAGGGAATAAAAGTGATATTCAAAATTGCTATTTCGCGGATTGATAGCAAACATAGGGTTGTGATAACTGGCTCAAATAGAGAGTTGGGGAACTGGGATATTAAACAAGCAGTTGAAATGCACAACCAGAACCACCCTGTTTGGGAAGCTGAAACTTTTGTTAACAATAAAACCCAAAGTATTGAGTATAAATATTGTATAATTGACAGAAAGTCGAAAAAAACAGTGTTTTCTGAAGATGGTGCAAATAGAGTTGTAAATATTAAGGTAAGTGAGTGTAAAGCCTTAGTTATCAATATAAATGATGAACATTTTAACTATCCGACCGAACCATGGAAATGTGCAGGGGTTGCAATTCCTGTATTCTCTTTACGAAGAAAAAATGGTTGTGGCGTTGGTGAGTTTTCGGATATTAAACTGTTGGTTGACTGGGCTTTAAAAACAGGAATGAAAATAATACAAATTCTTCCTGTTAACGATACCATTGCAACACACACTTGGATGGACTCTTATCCATATTCGGGTATTTCGGTATATGCGCTACATCCTATCTATATAAATATCAGCTTGATAGGAAAACTAAAAGCTAAGGTTACGCAGCAAATAATTGACAAACAGAGTCAATACTTAAACGGTCTTGAAAGAGTGGATTATGAGGCTGTAATGCGCTTAAAATCAAGATTTTTTAAACAAATATATGACGAGCAAAAGAGGGCTTTTCTGAAAGAACCCGAATATATTGAGTTTTTTGAAGCAAACAAAGATTGGTTAAAGCCTTACGCGGCGTTTTCATATCTTAGGGATCTGTTTAACACGGTCGATTTTTTACGTTGGGGAAAATATTCGAGCTTCTCTCCCGCTATTATTAATGAAATTTGCGATGCTCAATCGGCTCATTTTGACGATGTTGCAATACATTACTTTATCCAATATCACGCACATAAACAGTTGCTTGATGCTGCCAATTATGCACGAAAAAAGGGCGTTGCACTTAAAGGCGATATTCCCATAGGTATATACAGAAATAGTGTCGATGCATGGGTATCTCCTGAACTGTACAATATTGATGCTCAGGCAGGTGCACCACCTGACGACTTCTCTGTTTCGGGGCAAAACTGGCGGTTCCCGACATACAACTGGGACAGAATGCAAAAAGATAACTACAAATGGTGGCAACAACGCCTACAAAAAATGGCTGACTATTTCGACGCGTTTAGAATTGACCATATATTAGGTTTCTTTAGGATTTGGGAAATACCTGAAAATCAGATTGAAGGATTGCTTGGGAGATTTAATCCCTCTCTTCCATTTAGCAAGCAGGAGCTGTTAGACCGTGGTATGTGGTTCGATTACGATAGATTATGTCGCCCATATATCAGAAGGCACTTTTTATATGATATTTTTGGAGCAGACAGTGATGAGGTAATCGCCAGATATTTAGATGAGTACGCTCCAAATTGCTACAATTTAAAACCGCAATACAATAACCAAAAGAGTATTGAAAAGGCTCTTGCAACCTCTCCCGACAGTGACAGAAATACAATATTGAAAAATGATAGAATAAAATGTGGATTATTTGAGTTGGTATCTGAGGTTATCTTGTTAGAGGCTCCTAACTCAAAGGGAGAATATTTTGTACCTCGACATTCAATGCATAATACTCGTTCATATAGAGAGTTAGACGATTCATCTAAAGAGAAACTTAATAAGCTGTATTATGACTATTTTTACAAAAGAAACGAAGAATTTTGGGCTTCTAATGCAATGAAAAAGCTACCCACAATAAAAAAAGCAACCAGTATGCTGCTTTGTGGCGAAGATTTAGGAATGGTACCACGGTGTGTGCCTGAGATAATGAATCAATTGGGAATATTAAGCCTTGAAATTCAACGTATGCCAAAACAGCCTGATTTAGAGTTTGCACACCCGAACAATTATCCTTATCTGTCGGTGGCAAGCACCTCGTCACATGATACATCTACGTTACGCGGTTGGTGGGAAGAGGATTCTTCTCGATCGCAAAGGTTTTTTAACAATATTCTTTGGAATAGGGGAAACTCCCCTTTCTACTGTGAAACATGGTTAGTAAAGCAAATTATTGAACAGCATTTGCATTCGCCAAGTATGCTTGCAATTTTTCCGCTGCAAGATATATTGGGATTGTCTGAAAAGCTACGCTACGAAAACGCGCAGGGAGAGCGTATAAACCAGCCTGCCAACCCAAATAATTATTGGAGATACAGAATGCACTTGTGTTTGGAGGATTTAATTGAAGAACAGGAGTTTAACGCCGAAGTTAAAAGTTTGATTGATAATTCGGAAAGGAATAAAATTTATTAATAGAGTCGGAAGTCGGAAGAAAAAAACGTACACTTAATGAACTTTTAACTTATAAAAATAATAGGTACTTTTGTTCTTATGGACGAAACTGGTATATATAAAACTATAAAAGCTCCTTCTGAAGGGGAGTACAAAGAAAAAGGCAGCAAGTTTTTAGCTTTTGCCTACCCTGTATCTACTGAAGATGAGTTTAAAGATATATTAGCTGACCTGAAAAAACGCTTTTATGATGCTCGCCACCATGTGTATGCGTTTAGAATAGGTGCCGACAAGAAGTTTTACCGTTGCTCCGATGATGGCGAACCGCCAAACAGCAGTGGACCGCCTGTCTTGGGGCAGATACTAAGTTTTGATTTAACAAATATTGCAATTATAGTTGTCCGTTACTTTGGCGGAACGAAACTTGGTGTTCCCGGATTGATAAATGCCTATAGGAGTGCTACAAGTGACGCTATACAAAACGCTGAAATAATTGAAGTTACAGAAACAAAAACAGTTGAAATAAAGTTTCAATACCCCGCTATTGGCAATGTTATGAGGATAATAAACGAAGAGGGTTTAGAGGTGTTAGATAGAGAGATGTTAACTGACTGTAAATTTGTTTTATCAATAAAAGTACCTGATTTTGATAGAGTTATTGAGAGGATAGAGGATTTGAGGATGTGTGAAATAAACTATGAAAGGTAAAAGGTACAAGGAGAAAGGTAAAAGTCGGAAGACCGAAGTCGGAAGTCGGAATCTCTTAGCTATTGGCTGTTAGCTATTAGCCTTTGGCTATTAGAGGGGGCAATTGTTGTATCAATAGCCCCGACTTTCAAGTCGGGGATTAGGTTGACACACGTGTTTTTGGGCTTTAGCCCAAGTAATGCGGTTCGCGCAGGCAACGATTTAAACGTATAGACGGAGCACGCTCCGTCTATACACTTCGTTGATATTCTGACAATTACAGTTTTCAAGAGTGTCCACTGTACACCATTCACCAATCAGCAATCACTTCCTGTTACTTTGGATTTTGTGAGAGACACCATAATATGATTTTGTGAGAGACGCCATAATATGACGTCTCTACAACACCTTGACATTCAAACAACTTATTGATTATTGTTCACTTCGGCTTCGCTCAGTGCGTCGCATTGCTAATTGCCAATAAGTTCAATGCTTCGTTTTACAAATAGATTTAAGCTTTCGCCTTTTAGCATGTTGTTGGACAGCAAGGCTAAATCAATAATTTGCTTAACGAGTTTTTGGTTTTTACCGTATTCCTTAAGTTTGTTCTCTTTGCTCTCTTCAAGTTCGGATACCTCTTTTTCCAAAGCCTCGATTTTGTCTTTGTCGGCGGTGCTTATATCCTCCTCTTTTTTATCTTTGTTTTGGTCGTTTAACTTAGTTATTTCGTCTTTGAGAGGTTTAATCTGATTATCAATAGATTGAATATCGTTACCTAAAGTTTCTTCGAGCTTGGTGTTAATATCTAAAATCAATGGGTGATTGCTGTTAACCACTAAGTTATACGAATCTGGCATCTCGCCGTAGAAGTTCATTCCGCTCATTGACGACATATCTTTCATACGTCTCATAAACTCCTGTTGAGTGATTTTCATAGGCATTTGATCTTCTGCCATTGGCTCGTAGCTTACAAGGTAATAGTCATCACCTTCGGGCAAGTGGCTACGGAAAACAGGTGTAAGCAACTCTTGTTGTGCAGGCGTTAGTTTCGACTCACGTTTCTCATCCTTTTCAATAAGTTTGTCAATCACATCGGAGTCAACGCGCACAAAACGAGTCTCTTTCAATGAGCTTTCTAACTTGTTGATAAAGTGCATATCTAAGTGACCGTCCAACAACAATACATCGTAACCTTTATCTTTAGCCTCGGCTATATAGGTGTATTGGTCGGTTTTGTCAGTTGCATACAGATAGATTAGTTTTTTGTGTTTATCGGTTTGATTTGGCTTTGTAAGCTTCTCGTATTCATCTAATGTAAAGTATTTATCTTCAGTGTTTTTCAATAGTACAAATGAAGTTGCTCTTTCACTAAACTTCTCGTCTGTAAGCATACCGTACTCAATGAAAAGTTTAAGGTTATCCCACTTCTCCTCGAACTGTTTGCGGTCGTTTTTGAAAATCTCTTGCAAACGGTCGGCTACTTTTTTGGTTATATGCGCCGAAATCTTCTTAACATTATTATCGCTTTGCAGATAGCTACGCGAAACGTTTAACGGAATATCAGGTGAATCTATAACACCGTGTAAAAGCGTAAGATATTCTGGCACAATGCCTTCAACCGAATCGGTTACAAACACTTGGTTGCAGTATAGCTGAATTTTATTTCGCTGAATATCTAAGTTGCTTTTGATTTTCGGGAAATACAAAATTCCTGTCAAATTGAACGGATAATCAACATTCAGATGGATATTGAACAGAGGTTCATCAGCAACGGGATAAAGCGTTTGATAGAACTCTTGGTAGTCCTCATCTTTTAATTCCGAAGGGGTTTTTACCCAAGCTGGCTCAGTGATATTTATAATTTTGTCTTTGTCGGTATCGACATATTTACCATCTTTCCACTCTTGCTCCTTGCCGAAAGCTATTGGTACTGGCAGAAATTTGCAATATTTATTTAGGAGCTTTTCTATCTCACTGTTTTCTAAATAGTTGAGATTTTCTTCGTCAATATGCAGAACTATATCTGTACCTCTATCGGTTTTTGTATCGATTTCTTCGAGTGTAAATTCGGGTGTTCCTTCACATGTCCAGCGCACTGCTTTAGCTTCATCTTGCCATGATTTGGTGATTATCTCCACCTTCTCGGCTACCATAAAGGATGAGTAGAAACCAAGCCCAAAATGCCCTATAATTGCGTCAATATCGTTCTTGTACTTTTCTAAAAACTCGCCTGCACTCGAGAAAGCTATTTCGTTAATGTATTTGTTTACCTCATCGGCGGTCATACCAATGCCTCGGTCACTTATTGTAATGGTTTTGTTCTTTTTGTCGGCTTTTACCTGTATTGTTAAATCGCCCATTTCGCCTTTAAAATCGCCTTTACGAGCTAAAGCTTTTAATTTCTGTGTAGCATCTACCGCATTAGAAACCAACTCTCTAAGGAAGATTTCGTGGTCGGAATAGAGAAATTTTTTAATTATTGGGAATATGTTTTCCGATGTTACATTAATTTTTCCTTTTTGCATAATCACTTAAATTTATAATATTCTGTGGTTGAAGATGTCAATTGGCGTGCCATGAGAGAAAATGTGACACTTTGACAGAATTTCTAAGTTAAAAGGTGAAAGGTAAAAGGTAAAAGTTTACAAATTTTCTTTGAAAATTTGGATTTTTTGTCAGCAGAACAAGCCTGTAGGATTAAAAAACAAAAGGTAAAAGCTAAAGGTATCTGTCCCAAACTTTTACCTTGCTCCTTGCTCCTTTTACCTTGAACCTTTATCTATTTTGCAGTTTTATATATAATCTATTAAATCAATGTTATATGTGTTACAGATTAGTACTCCATTGTGATTTTAGTGCCATAACTCATATCTTCAAGCTTTGTGGCTTCAGTGATTACTGACATTTTACCACCACCCTCGATAAAGTATAGTGCAGCTTGAATTTTCGGTGCCATACTGCCCTCTGCAAACTGCCCCTCTTTAAGGAGTTTCGTGGCATCGGCATGGTTTAAAAATTCGAGCTTTTTCTCGTCAGGTTTTTTGTAGTTGATATATACGTAAGGCACATCGGTTAAAATATAGAACTCATCGGCTCCTACTTTTCGTCCGACCATTGCACTGGCGAGGTCTTTATCTATGACGGCTTCTAAGGGGCGTAATTGATTGTTTTCGTCGTAATATACGGGTATTCCTCCTCCACCAACGGTTATAACAATTTTTCCTTCGCGTGCCAATTGGTTAACTGTTTTGCTATTCATAAAGTCAATTGGCTTTGGCGATGGCACTACACGCCTAAATCCGCCATTGGCTTTTACCTCCTCTTTAAAAACCCACCCTTTTTCGGCAACAAGTTTGTCAGCATCCTCTTTTGTGTAGATTTTTCCCACTCTTTTGGTGGGATTATTGAAAGCTGGGTCGTTTTTATCGACAATAACCTGTGTTACCATGGTTATAATCTCTTTTTCGATTCCCTTTTTGAGTAGCACATTGCGCAGTGCACGCTCTAACATATATCCGATACTGCCTTGCGAGTCGGCAACTGCTACATCCATAGGCATTTGGGGTATTCCGTAAGTTTGTTCGCCGGCATCGTTGCGCATTAGAATATTACCAACTTGTGGACCGTTTCCGTGCGCAAGAATAAGGTCGTAGCCCTCCTCTATCAGATACAGGATATTTTTCATTGTGTCGGCTGTGTTTGCTTCTTGTTCTTCAATTGTTCCTATCTGGTTGCCACGAAGCAGTGCATTACCACCGAAAGCTACTACTGCTAATTTATTTTTTTTCATTTTATTTTTTACTTTATGTGATGTTTGTTAATTTGCTAATTATCTACTGTTTACGTTAAGTATTTTTAACTAAGGAAAGTTGTAGAGATAGTGATATGCTTTTTGCATTGTTGCGAGGTATTAAAATCGTGCAAAGTTATAAAAACGTAGGTTAAAATTTTTTATTGAGGGGTAATTTTTTTTGCACATTCCTTAAAAAATAACAGAAACTAGCAACGCACTGGGACTTTAAGAATAGATAGAAAATAAACTATAAATTTGTAGCAATGCAAAAAATAAAAAAAGTACTTTTTGTAAAGCAAAAAACATCCGCAAATGCAAATGTTTTTAATCAGATTTATTTGCTATATTTGACTGGCTTTTATATGAGCTTACAAAAGTAAAACACTCAAGTTTAGTAAAACAA
>JAAYQU010000037.1 GCA_012519055.1 Bacteroidales bacterium
GAAGCGGTAAAAAATTCAGGTATCAATCTTGAAACAATCAATAAAGACCGTGCTGGTGTAATATGGGGCTCTGGAATTGGAGGTTTAGACACATTTACTTCGGAAATTTCAGAATGGGCAAAAGGAGACGGAACTCCGCGCTTTAGCCCATTCTTCATTCCGAAAATGATTACAAACATGGCATCGGGATTATTAGCAATTGAATACGGACTCAAAGGCATTAACTACACTTGCGTATCTGCATGTGCCAGTTCAAGCCACGCTATGGTCGATGCAATGAACTATATTCGCTGGAACAAAGCCGACGTGGTATTAACAGGTGGCTCAGAAGCAGCTGTTAACGAAGCCGGCGTTGGAGGTTTTAACAGCATGAAAGCTATTTCAACCAGAAACGACGATCCAAAAACAGCTTCACGCCCATATGATGCAGATCGTGATGGTTTTGTTATGGCAGAGGGAGGTGTTAGCCTGATTTTTGAAGAGTACGAACACGCTGTTAAACGCGGTGCAACCATATTAGCAGAAGTTATTGGTGGTGCAATGAATTGCGACGCACACCATATGACTGCCCCAGATCCTGAAGGAGATGGAGCTGCTACAGTTATGAGTCTTGCTATTCAGGATGCAGGGTTAAAACCAACTGATATTGACTACGTTAATACTCACGGAACTTCAACAGGATTAGGTGATATAGCAGAACCTAAAGCACTGCTAAAAACTTTCGGAGAACACATTTATAAATTAAGTGTAAGCTCTACAAAATCAATGACAGGACACATGTTAGGTGCAGCTGGAGCAATGGAGGCATTAGCATGTATTAATGCTCTTCGCGAAGGCATTATACCACCCACAATCAACCTGTTCAATCTTGACCCGGAAATAGATCCGAAGATTGACTTTACTTTTAACAAAGCTAAAAAACGTGATATTAAAGTAGCTCTTTCAAATAATTTTGGATTTGGAGGGCACAATGCTACCATAATATTCAAAAACATGTAACATTCTCTTACATGCATAAAAGTATTAAAGCTTTAGTTTCAATATTTTATTGCAGTAATAGTGGATTAAGAAAAAAGTTAAAGAAAATAATTGGATTTAATCCGTTAAACATTGAGTATTACAAGCTAGCCTTAATTCACAAATCGGCTTCCTTCGTTTCATCAGACGGCACTACAATAAACAACGAACGCCTTGAATTTCTTGGCGACGCTGTGCTTGGTATGACCGTAGCCGAGTATCTCTACAACAAATATCCCGATATGACAGAGGGAGAACTAACTAAAATACGTTCAAGATATGTGAATGGCACTAATTTAGAAAAGTTTAGTAAAGATTCAGGGATTGATAAAATAATCGTTACACGTGCCAATCTACGAAAATCTATTCACTTAACGGGTGATGCTGTTGAGGCTCTGATAGGTGCAATATTTCTCGATAGAGGATTTGGTAAAGCAAAACTCTTTATAATAAACAAGTTTTTACCCTCATGTATATCTGTTCAAAACAGAAATAATGCAATATATAACTTCAAAAGCGAATTGATTGAGTGGTGTCAACATAAAAAAATTGATTTCAGATACGACACTATACTACATCCTACATCAAACAACCATAGACCGCTTTTTATATCAAATATTTACATTAACGATAGAATAATGGGTGTTGGGGTTGGACGCTCAAAAAAAGATGCAGAACAGGCAGCCTCACGCGAAGCTCTCTACGCTTTTCAATAATAAGTAATTGCAAAATTACTGAACAAACAGCATGGCAAAAAGGAACATAATAACAACACCCGATATTACTAATGATGACAACATTATAATAGGTCTTGTGACAGACATTGTCTCATATATGGCGTGTTATCAAATAAGCTCAATAATGAACTGTCACTTATCAATACATTATTATGAAGATAATGAATCATCAGACGAAACTATATATTTTGAATATTTTAAATGGAGTTCTGAGACTAAGGGTAAAAAAATTTTAGTTATTCCCAATATTCAAAGCTTTGATACATTCGAGAAATCGCCCACATCATCACTTTACGCTAATGAAATAACTATCACAACAAAAGATTACACATTACTTCCTGTATGGAAACATGTAAAATATATTATGCGCTTCGAAGGATATGAAAACAAAGAAATTATTGACATAGCGGAAAAAATTAGGGGGTCAAAAAAAATGCAGCTAGTTATAACAAACTACGCATCAGAAATCGACAATATTTCTGTAATATATTTTTTTAATTAATTACGCAACTTTTTAGTTTTCAACTCTTTTTCTATCACTTTTACCATTTGGTTAAAGCTATCTAAAGTAAAACCATAGCCCTGATATATTAAAACTCCTTTCTTGTTAATAATATAATTTCTAGGTATCATTTTCTCAGCATACATACTATAAATCTTTCTGTCGGGGTCAGCTGCAATATTGAAGGAGAATTTCTTATTACGATTAAATATTTCAAGTTCTCCGATTTGATGCTCTCTGCCTATAGAGATTATCACAAACTCATCATCACTATATTTTTGCCTAAGTAAATTTATATGAGGCATTTCCTCCATACATGGGCGGCACCACGTTGCAAAGAAATTTATAAGAATCACTTTCCCTCTCAACTTGTCAATATCTATAACTTTCCCATCAATGGTTCTGACAGTGAAAGTTGGAGCTGATTTCCCTATATTAACAAACGAATAAGCATCTTCGCTCTGAGAACAAACAAGAAGAGGAAAAGATATGATAATAAAAATAATTACAGACTTAATCATCTCAATAGTATCACTGTCTTGGTATCGTCTCAAAAATCGTGCAAAGTGTAATTTTTTATATCATTAAATTAATCATTATGGCAATAAAGACGTGTTTTTATGCACCTTTGGAAACAGCATTCCAATGTATTGATTAATCCTCGATAATACTAAATCTAATAAAAAAGCAGCCGAACCTGTCGGCTGCTTTTAATCTATAAATAAATTGCTTTCCCGTTAACCTACAATTGATGTAAATACGGCATCGCTAAAATATTTGAAAAACTCTAGGTCTTTTTTAGCATATTCTTTAAGCTCTGGTAACTTTTCACACGCTGTGCGTAAATTGTTCATTGTAAGATCTGAATCTTGACGACGAGCACCAATAATAGCTTTCAAGTAATATACATAAGCATCTTCTTTGTTTTCAACTTTATCAAGAATTTCAAGAGCAGAGTCGTAAGCTCTTTCATTTTGTGTTTGACTGTAGCTTACTACTTTTTGTAATGCATTGTTGAAAGTATCAAATCCTGCTGAGTTGAAAAGATTTCCTGCTTGCTCATATTTTCCTTCTTTCAATGCTATTACAGCTTGGTTGTAACTAGCTTCTTTCGAGCCTGAGCCTCCTGCACTTAAAGTTTCTTTAGCTGCAGCATAATCTTTGCGCATCAATTGGCATGCGCCAACGTTATTTGTTACAGTAGCATTCTTTTCAACATCACCTGCAGCTTTAAAATATTGTTCAGCTTCGTCATATCTACCTTGTTTAAATGCTGCCCAACCACAGTTGTTGTGTGTTCTCCAATCATCTGCATAAAGCTCAGCTGCTTTTTTGTAGATATTATATTGATTGTCTAAATCACCTTCATATAAAGTAGCTGCAAATAAAATTTCTTCGAGTTTTAGTGTATCAGGATTATTGATTGCTAAGTCTTTCAACTCTTCATCTGTATAACCACTTACAGTTACAATAACTTTAAATTCTGCACGACGAAGGTCGGGTAAAATTTGTTTTTTAATTTCTTCGAAAGCAGCAGTTATGTTTTTAATCTCTTTTTCACGTACAACGGGATCGGTGTACATTGAAAGAACTCTCAAGATTAAATCTTTATCTTGAATGTCAGATTCCTGCATTAATTTTTGGAAACCTTCCCAGTCTTCTGCAGTAGAACGAGCTTTATATGCTTCTGGAGCAATCTCAATTTTAGCTTTTTTATATGTTTGATTCAAGAATTTTTGAGAAACATCTTTACGTTTTTCCGAAAGTTTGGTGTTCAACTCTATTGGACCATCGGGAGATGCGTAAGCTTCTAAGATTATGTCTTGAATTTCAACTCTTTCTGCTTGTGAAACTTCAACGATATAATCTTGCAATGCTTTAATCTCTTCTTTTTTCAATTCTGAAGAACGAATGTCTGATTGATTGATAAGGAAGTTGATTTTTGCTCCTTTTTCTTCGCTTGTTGTACGAACGAAATTATCTGAAGCGCGAACAACCATTGCATCTGCTTGAAGCAACAATGGTGTAATTATTACACCGTCAGCAATTTTCTTGTCGAAAATTCCAAGCGTTTTACCTTTCATAGAACCTTCTCCTCTTGCAAAAAGTTCTGCTTGCATCATGCCTTCTTCATATGCGAAGACACCTTCGATTTCAAAGCTTCCTCCTGTATCAAACGATATCGTTTGATTGTTTCCTTGGACATCTTCTCCTTGGAATTTTTTAGAAGGAATAGTAACCTCTTTTCCAGCGAATTTTAGCACTGGAGTAACTTCAAGCTCAGCTTTTTTAATGAAGAATTTCGGAGGAAATGTTCCTTTGATTTTCACTTTTACGCTATCGCCGTGCAATTCTAATATTTGTGGTGTTACCTCAAATCTAACATCGTCGGCTAGCTTTTTCATTTTTTCAAGGTTTTTACAACCGCCAAGTGCAACAACTGAAAGTGCTGCAGCTGATAGTAAAATTAGTCTGATTTTTCTCATATTCATTTGGTGTTTATGTGATTAATATCAAAAATTATTGTTTTAAAAAATTATTTTCAAGTACATGATTACTAATACCAGTGTACAAATTTATTAAATCATTTTTAATAACAAAAACTTTGAGCAAAAAATCTATTTATCTTATCATTTTTATTACATTATTTTTTATGTTGTTAACCTCATGATAATTTGTTTTTAACTTTGTTAAGACTGCCAATAGAGTGTTTAAAAAATTGCTAAATACCTTATTTTCACTACTTTCTAAAATTTCAATGGCTCTATCTGGATCCCCTTTTACCCCTCTATATTTACCTAGTCCAACAAAAACATTTTTTAGCGTATTTAAGTCTTTATAAAGAGTCAACCACTTGTTGCGAACAAAAAAGGGCAACATTACTTTACCTTTAAGTGGTATTATGGAAAAATTTTGTAACAAAATAGTGTTTATTTTTTTTTGAAAATCAAATAATGATAGTTCACAAAATTCTTTCCAATGTTTTGCCAGCACATAATCATATGCCATGTCGGCAATTATTCCGCTGTATCGTCCATGTGATTCAACAAAAAGCTTCTTTACTTCTCTATACTCTTTGTTTCTATCGGTAACAAAATCAATTTGTCTGTGCATAAGTATCCCGCGCGATATTTCAGAAGGGTATTCCTTATATTTGCTTCCTTTAACAAAATCGGCAATAAAATTACCAATCATCAAATCTTCATCTTCGTGTCCTATATATAGATGTGCCAAATAGTTCATAAAATACTGTTCATCAATATCTAATGTTGTATAATATGTTTCTTAACATATACGCTGTGTTAATAAAATGAACACTAATAGTGTTTAATTTTCTTAAATTTGCTAAAAACAAAGTTAATTAAAAAAATAAAGGAGGATTTACTTATGTCTAAAAAAAATGTGATTATTATTGGTGCTGCTGGCAGAGATTTTCACAACTTTAACACTTACTATCGCAATAACGATCAGTTTAATGTGGTAGCATTTACAGCTGCTCAAATTCCCGATATTGACGGCAGAAAATATCCTGCAGAACTAGCAGGACCTTTATATCCACAGGGAATTCCAATTTACGCTGAGAGCGAATTAATGGACTTAATCAAAAAATTTAAAGTTGATGTATGTGTGTTTTCATACAGTGATGTTACCTATCAATATGTTATGAGCCTTGCTGCAAAAATTAACGCTGCAGGAGCAAATTTCGTACTATTAGGAACTAAAGGGACACAAATAAAATCAACAAAACCCGTAATTGCTGTTTGTGCAGTTCGTACTGGTTGTGGTAAGTCGCAAACATCTCGTCGTATTGTAGAATTACTTGAAGCAAAAGGATTAAAAGTTGTTACCATTCGCCACCCAATGCCATATGGAAACATTGCAGCGCAAAAAGTACAACGTTTTGCAAAAATTGAAGACTTAGCTAAACATAAATGTACTATCGAGGAGATGGAAGAGTACGAACCACACGTAGTAGCAGGCAATGTTATCTACTCTGGCGTTGATTATGAAGCTATTCTTCGTGCAGCAGAAAATGATCCCGATGGTTGCGACGTGATTCTTTGGGACGGTGGTAATAACGACTTCTCATTTTATGAAACTGACCTTATGGTTACAGTAGTTGACCCACACCGTGCTGGTCATGAGCTAAATTACTATCCTGGCGAAACCACTTTAAGATTAGCTGATGTTGTTGTAATTAACAAAATTGACACCGCTGATGCTGCAGATATTCAAACGCTACGCGAAAACATTCAAATGGCTGCACCTAAAGCTGTTGTGGTTGATGCAGCGTCTCCAGTCACTGTAGATAAGCCTGAAATGATTAGAGGTAAAAAAGTATTGGTAGTTGAAGATGGTCCAACCTTAACACATGGTGACATGAAACTTGGTGCTGGTATTGTCGCAGCTCGCAAATTTAGTGTTGGTGAACTTGTTGACCCAAGACCATACGCTGTTGGAAAACTTGCAGAGACATTTAAAACATATCCAAATATTGGAACACTACTTCCAGCAATGGGCTACGGAGAACAACAAATCAAAGACCTTGAAAAAACTATTAACGCTACTCCTTGTGATGCCGTTATTATTGCTACTCCTATCGATTTAAGCCGTGTTGTTAAAATTAACAAACCAACCATAAAAATTGGATACGAGCTTCAAGAGATTGGAGAGCCAAATTTGGCAGGACCAATTAACGATTTCATTAAAAAACACAAATTAGGAAAATAGTTTTGTAGTTTAATAACTAAAGCCGGCACAAATAATAATTTGGTTGCCGGCTTTTTTATGATGTTTTAAAACATATCACAATAATTGGGAATTTCGCTTAATTGCGATGTGTTGCCTGTATCAAAATTAACTTTATAACCAAATAGAACCAATCCATTGGTAACTAATAGGTATTCTGCCTTAACTGTTAAGTTGTAATTTGCAATCTGCTCCAAGGTTTCTTGAGTGATTTTTACAACTGGAGCTTTACATTCAACAATCATAACTGGTTTACCAGTTTTGTCACAAACAATAATATCAGTCCTACGCAATCCAACATTACTTTTGTGAGCGGCTTCTGTTTTCATCAAAGCCAATGGATAATTTCTGTGACTAATCAGAAAGTCAACAACATGTTGTCGTACCCACTCTTCTGGAGTTAATACAACCCATGTTTTACGAACTGGATCGAGTATGTATTGTCGATTATCCTCCGTTTTTATTTTTGGATTAATAGGAGGGAATATTAAATCCTGCACTTTATAGAATAATATTTGACTGATTGAGTTAAAAACTTTGTTTTAGTACATTTAGCCATAAAAATAGCTAAACCCATTAGTTTGATTTTTTAAATATATAGTATTGTTTATAATTAATAGGTAATTAATATTTCAACAGATTTATGATTTTCCTGTAAACCATTATTATATAGTAACAAAAATTTGTATCCGATTGTATCACGAAAAATGTATAAAACTTTATTAATAAAATTATCTTACAATGAGCTGTTTATTAATTGCATTGATATTTGATCAATCCAACCTGTTTTGGTTCTTAGCCATTGGTGTTTACGACCGCAAGAAACAAATCCGAGCGACTCAAATAGTTTGATACTAGGTTCATTATCAGCTGGGATTGTACAATAAAGTTGTTTAAGTAGTAATATGTCAAAAGAGTAGCGTACCAACAGTTTAAGAGCTTCTGAAGCGTAGCCTTTTCTACGATTTTCATCGGCAGCAATTAAGATTCCTACTCCTGCACGTTGATGCTGTGGGTCAAAATCATACAAATCAATAGAACCTACAGTTATTGCTTGATTGTCATTAGTTTCTATCATTAAGCGGAGCTGTCGCATTGCAAAAATATCTCTATTTGCTGTTTTAACATATCGAATTATCTCATCTTTGCTAAATGGAGCTAATGTAGTGCTAATAAGCCAAACTTCTGTATTGTTCTCCCACTCAAAAATAATTTCAGCATCTTCAGGTTCTACTGCTCGCAAACGTATTGAATTACCTGTTAATGAAATGCTCATATAAAAACTATTTTGTTATAATTAAAATTGCTGTGCTACTGAATCCCAATATTTTCAGCTGTTTTTGCATCTGCTTAGCTGAGTTTAAATCTTCAAACGGATAAATATAACGATAAATTCCATTGCGATCTATTATCGTACAAATATTTTGAACTTCTGGCAGTATAGAAATATCTATTGGTTGAGCCGAAGCCCAAATTTGAACGTAAAAGATCTGATTTTCAGTTTGATTTGTTGGTATTTGACCCTCTTTTATGGGCTTTATTCTTTCTCTATATTCGTCATAAACAGCAATATAAGCCCGCTTAAAATTACCATTCGATAATTTTGACATCACGATTGCCGCCTCCCAATAATTTTCAAATATTCCAAGACAATAACGTGGATTCCTTCCTGAATTATCAATCCAAACATTTGTGTAACCTAATATGTTTATTTTATGATATCGCAATGCGTTAACATCTTCAAAATTATCAGATAAGACAATTGTGTATTTTTGATTCTCGGCACTGTTTCTAAAATATTTTGCATCTGAAATATCAATAACAGAATATTCAGGATAAATGCGCACAGATGAAGATATTGTAAAAATTCTATTTTCCGGAAAAATATCCAAGTTACTATTAATTGCATTTACACTATTTGAAAAATTAGCAGTCTCTTTAATAGAAATATTTTTGTCAGATATTCCATTGTCAACCAGCAACTTTCCAATATAATTCCATCGCTCAATAGCAATTTTCGATTTGCTGTTTTTTACCGCCTTGCTCCTACTGATTGAATAATTCCCTTCCGATATTTTTGTTGTCTGTAGCCATGTTTGCAATTCGCTAAGTTGCATATTATCAATGATACCTACATTCTGATTAAAAAAAACGTCGAAGGAATTATCTGTTTTGTTGTTAAAACTTGCAGCGAAATCAACAATATAAAGAGGGTAATTATATTTTGGCGGGATTTTTATATCACGTGTGATAGTTCTAATCTCGTTGCCAGAAATGGTAACGTAAGAGTTTTTATCGCTGTTGTTATCTATTTCAAAAACTTTGGAAATGCCATCTATAACTGTTGTTTCTACTAAAATCCCAAGCGAATCTAAAACTGAAACTTGTATATTTTCACTCTGATTTTCAGACTTACAAGCTACTATCCCTTTGACTTCAGGATAAAAATCACTCTTGTTTTTTGCCGACCGAGATATATTCAACTTACTAGATGTTTTAAATTCAACTTTAACGTCAATAACTTCATTCTGTTGCAATGTGGCATCTATATCTCTCCTTGTGATAATTCCCATTTTTCCATCATCAAATGTAAAAAGGCGAACGTCACTTTTTTCTGTATTTATGTTTGAGCCAATGTTTAAGGCTTTATTCCAATTGCCAGCAAATGAACTGGTTGAGTAATAAATATCAAAACCTCCAAAGCCTCCTTCCCTATCACTTGAAAATAGTAAAACCGAGTCGTTTTGAGTAAATTGTGGATAAATTTCATTGTAAGTTGTGTTTATCTCAAGCGATATACTCTTGATTGATAACGAGTTTTGATTATCCTGCAAGATTACATAAAACAAATCGTAACCTCCCACACTACCCACACGCCGACTCGAAAAAACAACAGTTTCTCCTTTCATGTCAATAGTTGCCGAGTGAATTGGGAATCCACCATTAGAAAAACCCTTTATAAGTGTGGGTTTAGAGTTGCGCGATTTATTGGTTTTTAAGGTATAGAGTGATGTTCTTGTTTTTTCATCTGTAAACAAAATTATTGAGCCTGTCTGACTTGAACCCACAATAACTAATTTCTCTTTTTTATAGATATAAGGCGTGCGAAACTCAGGCAATCCCCAAACAGAATCGACAAATGCCGAAACAAATGGAATATTTAACTTAATAGGGAACTCTGTGTCAATACCTTTATGTGTTACGGTTTGCTGAAAAAGTATTGTTTTATCGTTTGCCAGAACTATCGGAAAATCAGCATTTTGAAAAGCTGAAACATCGCTAAAAATAGAATCCTGACTAATTTGATTTGACAAAACAGCTTCATAGTAAATGCTGATTTTTGAATTGCAAAAAAACGTTTGCACTACTGTCAAAAACAAATAAGTAAAAGCTAGTTGTTTAAACATAATAAACTGATGAAGTAGTGGCAAATTTACTCTTTTTAAGTATAGAAAAGTTTTCTATTGCCTAAAATCAGTATTTGGAATTAATTCAACAATGGTTTTTATTATCTTTGTTGCTCTAATTAACGCTGTTTTGATAAAAATCTAATTATTATGTTTTTTAAACTATTGGCAATTTGCCTTTTATCACTTTTAATTACTGTAAACAGCGTAACATCCCAGCCGTATTTTTCAAACCCTTTAGATATTAATCAAACCTTATCGGGCAGTTTTGGCGAACTTCGCTCTTCCAACTTCCACTCCGGCATTGATATAAAAACCAATGGTGTAACAGGTCATAATATTTACGCAATTGCTGACGGATTTGTAAGTCGCATAAATATTTCCCCTTTTGGATATGGGAAAGCAATTTATATTGACCACCCTAACGGTTACACATCTGTTTACGCACATTTAGACGGCTTTGTGTTGCAAATTTCGGACTACATTGAAAGAGAACAGTATGAAAAACAGTCGTTTGCTGTCAATCTGTTTTTAGAGCCAAATGTAATGCCCGTTAAAAAAGGAGACATTATTGGGTTTTCTGGAAATAGCGGTACAAGTATGGGACCGCACTTACACTTTGAAATACGCGATACAAGAACACAGAAGGCATTAGATCCACTCAAATTTAATTTCAATATAGTTGATAATATTCCACCAAGATTTTACAATCTATATCTATATCCATTTGGGGAAAACAGCCATGTCGACGGTGAAACTCAACGCATTAGAAAACACATTGTTAGAAAAGGTAATACATTTCAACTTGCCAATAACGATACCATAAAAGCCTTAAATCGAATAGGATTTGCGGCACACGTTAACGATAGGGTAAATAACAGTAATAATATTTGTGGCATTGTTAATCTTATTGTAGAAGTAGATGACATTAAAACGTTTGAGTTAAACATATCTGAAATATCATTTAACGAAGTACGATACGTGCAGTCGCATATCGACTACGAATTATACCAAAAACAAAAACGTTTAGTACACAAATGTTTTATTGAACCTGGCAATAAGTTTTCCAATTACACCAAAATCAACGGAAACGGGTATATGCAAGTTGGGCCTACTGACACATTGGATGTCAAGATTACAGCATACGATAGCAATAAAAATCGTTCAACAATAAAGTTTGTAGTTTGCGGCTCAAAACAAGTTACTGGAAAAGTTCACGAACAAACATATATTCAAAAGTTTGTTCCAAACAGTTCTAACATATTTGAAGATAGTATATTAAAAATAATTACTCCTGCTAATGCTCTTTACGATACCGTTTTGTTTAACTATTCTGTTTTGCCTAAAAAATCTAATACAGCAACGTCTGTATATCGAATAGGAAATCCTAATACTCCTTTGCATAGACCCATTGAAATTGCACTAAAAAACTTATCAATACCGGTAGAGTTATCAGACAAAGTTGTTTTAGTAGATTGTTCTACAGAAAAAATCACTTCGATTGATGCCAAACCTACTGTGAATGACAATGAAATTATTGGAAAAACCAGAGTGTTTACTGATATATCAATAGCTTACGACACAATTGCACCAACTATTACTCCTCTCAACATCAAAAACAATGAAAATATTACCTCAAAAAAGTCAATAAAATTAAAAATTATTGATAACTTGAGCGGCATAAAAAGGTACGACGGTTTTATTGACAACCAATGGGTTATGTTTGATTATGACGCTAAAAACGATTTATTAGAATACACCTTTGATTCTAGATTCCCCAGCGGTATAGAGCACGTCTTAAGAATTACAGTTTCTGATAATGTGGGAAACATATCAGAACGAGAAATTAAGTTTATAAAAGAGATGCAAAATGACTAAAAAGAAAACCTATTGTATAGGAGTAATGTCGGGGACATCACTCGATGGCTTAGATATCGCTTTATGCAGCTTCTGGGAAGAAGACAATAAGCCAAAATTTGAAATCATTGAAGCAGAAACCGTTAACTATTCAAACGATTGGTATTTTAAGCTCTTATATATGCATTATTTTTATGCGTACCAATTTTCATTGCTAAATAACCAATACGGACAATTTATTGGCAAACAAGTAAACTCTTTTATCGAAAAACACCGTATAAATAAGAAAGATATCGCTTTCATTGCCTCACATGGTCACACTGTTTTTCATACTCCAGACAAAAACATAACAGTACAAGTTGGTGACGGCTCGGCGATTTATGCCGAAACTGGTATTAAAACTATTTACGATTTTCGACGATTAGACATTTATCGGGGAGGTCAAGGTGCACCATTAGTCCCAATTGGCGATCATTTACTTTTTTCCAATTATGAATTATGCCTAAACTTGGGTGGCTTTGCTAATATTTCATATGCAAGCGACAATGGCAGAATTGCTTACGATATTGTTCCTGTAAACATCGTTCTTAACGGTATCGCTCAAAGTGTTGGATTAAAATATGATGCAGAAGGCGAAAAAGCCTCACGTGGCCACACAAATGAAGAGTTATTAGAAAGATTAAATTTATTAGAATATTACACCAAAAAACCTCCTAAATCTTTGGGACGCGAATGGGTAGAACAGAATATTAATCCATTAATTGAAGTAAACGATATCAATGTAAAAGATATGTTGCGAACATATGTCGAACATATTTGTATCCAGATTAACAATGCTGTTTCGAAATTTCCAAAAGGAAAAATACTCGTTACCGGAGGGGGAACTTACAACACATTCTTAATAAATCGGTTACAAGAATTATGTAAACATGAATTAGTTATACCTGAAAAAAATATAATTGAATATAAAGAGGCCCTAATTTTTGCATTTTTAGGATATTTAAAAACCACGAGCCGTGTTAACACATTAGCAAGTGTAACTGGTGCAATCTGCGATTCTATTTCAGGCATCGTTATTGAAGAATAATAAAACTGTACCCAAAAGTTAAATAATGCAGCTACAATGTTTTCAGATTGACGCTTTTACAAACAATTTGTTCGGTGGCAATCCTGCTTGTGTTGTTCCTCTCAACGAATGGCTGTCTGACGAGATTTTACTTAAAATAGCAAAAGAAAATGCAGTTGCAGAGACTGCTTTTTTTGTCGACAAAGGAGAGAAAATCCATTTAAGATGGTTTACTCCCGATATTGAAATGGATTTATGTGGTCATGCAACATTAGCGACAGCTCACTGTTTGAAAACAATTATAGGGTACAAAAAAGAGAGTATCGTTTTTGAAACTCTGAGCAGAGACTTGACTGTTAATGTAGAAGGAGATATATACAAATTAAATTTCCCTGCAAGAGTGCCACAGCCAGAAAATTTGCCAAAAACTATTAAACAATCACTCAATATTCAACCCGAAGAGGTGTTAAAATCACGTGACTATCTGCTCGTATATAAGAGTGAAAGCGATGTTAAAAACATAAAAATCGACAAACAGATTTTTAACCAAATAAACATTGATCCGGGCGGCGTTATTGTTACTGCTAAAGGTGATAATTGCGATTTTGTTTCAAGATTTTTTACACCACAAGCCTCTATTTTAGAAGACCCTGTAACAGGCTCTGCTCACTGCTCGCTAATTCCTTTTTGGGCAAAAAGACTTAACAAGAACATACTTTCTGCCACACAAATTTCCGAACGAAAAGGCGAACTATTTTGCGAAAACAGAGGAGAGAGGGTAATTATCGGAGGTAGGGCAAAAACGTATTTAAAAGGTACTATCTATATAGATTGAAAAAGATTGAACACTGAATAACAATTGATTAAAACTATAAGTAAATGGAAATTTTCAATATATACAACCCTGTTAATGTTCATTTTGGAAAAGACGTCCTCAATGATTTTGAACAAACTGTTGCTCAATACGGTAAAACTGTTCTGCTAATTTATGGAGGCACTTCAACTACAAAACACGGTTATGTCGATTTAATAAAAAACAAATTAATCAATCATAAAATTGAAGTTTTTGAATACAGCGGTGTTAAACCAAACCCGACAGTTGAACAAGTTGCCGAGGCTCAACAAATTGCAATAGAAAAATCGGTTGAATGCATTGTGGCACTTGGCGGAGGAAGCGTAATAGATGCTGCTAAAATAGTATCAATTTGTGTTCCCGAAAAGTTAAACCCTTGGTTAGTAATGACTCGTAAGCAAAAGGCAACCAAAGCATTACCTTTAATTACTGTATTAACATTAGCTGCTACTGGAAGCGAAATGAATAATTCTGCAGTAATTCAAAGTCAAAATGCAGGTAAAAAAATAGGATTAACTGACCCTTTAATTTATCCTAAACACTCGTTTCTAAATCCTGAGTTTACCACCACAGTACCGGTCGAACAAACCGCCTACGGAGTTGTTGATACAATTGCTCACGCTATAGAGGCGTGGTTTGGAACGGGAATGCCAAATCTTACTAAAAAGTTTGTATCCTCGATTATCACAGAAACCATGCACTATGGACCTCTAGCTATAGCTGACCCTAAAAATTACGAATACAGATTTAACCTTATGTTAGTTGCAACCTGCGCTCTTAACGGAATTACCGAAATTTGCTGCAGTTATGGAGATTGGGGTGTGCACAGTATAGGGCATGAGCTTAGTTTTCAGTTTGATATTGCCCACGGTGCAAGTTTAAGTATAGTTTTGCCAGCTTGGTTAAGACATCATGCCAAACATCTCGACAAAGAGATATCTCAACTCGGAACATACCTTTTCAATCAACCAGACACAATGAAAACCATTGAGTTATTAGAAAAATTCTTTTCTTCAATTGGTAGTCCTACATCACTCCCATGGAGAAACATAACGAAAGAACACAAACAACAAATTATCGATGGTCTGAATAAAAACCGTGCCGGAGGGTATGTTCACAAACTAACCGATGATGATAGAGCATCAATAGTTAATTTAATGTTTAAATAATTATAACTGCCAAAACCTACTTACCGAATTAATATTTCACTAAAAAACAGCAACTTAGATGACAAAGTAGCATAAAAGTAAAACAAGCACGGTATTTGCATGCTATATTTTACATATCTTGAATTAATGAAAATACAGAGAGAAAACTTATACGAAAAATTGCGTTTGATTTTATCTGAAGGAGATCAAAGGGTTAATATTTTGCAGGAATCTGTTGATGTCCTACAGCAGATGTCGTATTATAAATTAACAAGAAAGGCGAAGAAAAACATTAAGCAAGATGTTGATTATCTGTCAGATGTGGCGCAACTTTACGATCCTGAGGTGGATTTATCAAGAAAGAAACTGCTTTTATGTACTCTTGCTTCTATAGATGATCCCAAATACTTCAGGGCTATCGAAACATTTAAAGAAAATGCACCAGAAGAGTTGAAAGATTGGACAACTTTAGCTCTTCAAGAGAGTAAAATGTTGTTAGAGTCATCGCTATTAGATACTAAACAGCTGTATATCAGTACAGGACTTGGAGGCAAAGGCGAATCTTTGCGATTTTTTGCTGCTATTATAAACAAAACTGGCACTCCTTTCGATAGTGCGCAACGCGAAATCATCGAGAAAGAGTTTGACTTTCAGTTCAGACAGCAAAATGGCGAAATTGAAGAGATTGAGTTCAATGATAAGTATGCTCAAATAATGTGTCTTTTACCTTTAGAACTCAACGTCGGAGATGTCGTAAAAGGAGCTGTCAAAGAGTGCAATACATACGGCGGATTTATTGAAGATAACTTTTTGCTTACAAACGTTAAAAAGTTAAATACAGAGGAAATCAATCAATTACTTGAAAATCCGAAAATGGACGATGAAGAAGATGATGACGAGCTGTATATGGATGACTTTGATTTGGAAGAAGAATAGGCAATTTGCAATTAGCAATGTGCAATGAACAATTGAGTTAAATGCATTGCATTGAGCGTAGCCGAAGTGTTAAAAGTTTGTAAAGCGGTGCACTGAGCGCAGCATTTCGGTAAGCTCAATAACCACCGAAGTGTTGAAAGTAGTTGGAACACAGAACACACAGATTAGACAGATAATCACAGATTTAATGTTGGTGAGACTGCTGTAGTCGCACAAATCTTAATGATTCAATGTTGGCAATTAACTAACAGCCAGTTGCTTTCAGCTTTTATTTTTATTTTGACAACAAATCTAAGGTATATTCAAGCACTGTGTCTTTTCCCTCTAAATAATCTTCGGCAGACTGACGGACTAAATGGTGAGGTTCTATACCAACTCCCTCCATCGGAAAGCCCTGTGGAGATATTTGCATTTTTTTGCGCGTAGGTATTCTGAAAACGATGCCGTGCGAGGTTTGAAATTCACGCGGTCTATTTCCTGTATCTCCGCCTGTGGGTTCGCCAATTACAGTTACGTTTCCACTCTCTTTCAAGTCTATAACAAAATTTTCAGCAGCAGAAAATGTTGCATTCCCTATTAATAAATAAACTTTTCCTTTGAAAGATTCTACAACAGGCTCTAATTGTTGACCAGAGACACAAGCCGTTTGAGGTTTGGCGATAAAATATTTTGCAATTTTTTCACTCGTACCACTGTTCCCACCACCATTTTCACGCACATCAATTATTATATGTGAAGCATTACTCAAACTTGGATAGACTTGTTGGAATTGTGGAAAAATACGATTTCCGCCCATAGTTATAATCTTAAGATAAGCAACACTGTCATTCAACATTTTTCCAATAACATATAGTGTGTCTATGTCTGATTTCAAGTCTTTATACAATGGAATAGTAACCTCTGATTCACCCTCTGCATTCCGAATTTTAAAGGTACGAACCGTATCCGTATAGCTGGTAAAAATGTGATATGTTAATTTTGTAAGTCGGTGTTCTAGAGTTGATGACCCTGCAAAAAGTTTTTCTGCATCCAGCCACTCACCAATAGGAATGTTATTAATGGCTACTATCTCATCTTTAGGCTTAATTATTGTTGGATTTAACTCCTTATTTATCACGCCGTCCACAAAAACGCGATTATCTATAATCGTTGCCCAATAATTACCTTTGTAGCAATAAAAATTTACAGATGTATGCCCATTTTGTAATTCAGCAAAAAACTGAGCTAATAAATTGGTGTATTCAATTGAACTTTGGGTATTTTCCACCTGTTTAGCATATTTCTCAGCGAGTTTATCAAAATCTATTCGCTGAATAACAAAAGAGTTTGTTCCTTTCAGTATTTTACAAACTTCTTCAAAATCACTCACTCGCTCACTTTCCGAAAGAATAAGTTCATTCATATACACCCAAGGATATGACTTTTGTTGATATGCAATTTTCAAATAAACAAATAAGCCCACTAAAGATATCACGAGCACACCTATTACGATAAAAAACCACTTGAGAATTTTCTTTATTGCTTTTTTCATTGTTGTTATTGTTTTTTTACACTTATATAATCCAAAACAGATACTGTCCAATAAACTTGTAAAGACTAACCAAACTAAATACAATAAAAAGAAGTAGGTAGATTCAACTATCTTTGCTACTGTCTTGGTTTGTATTCAGGTTCTTTTTATTTAACAGAACTCCTTGTTTAGCACTTAACGAAGAGATTGCTTTTTCGCCTGTTTTTGCTTCCAATTCAAGACGTGCATTGCGCGCTATTTCCCCACCCTGACGCGCTACATTGCTGTGTTCTTCCATTGTTTCTGGATTTGAGGTTTCTGATATACGTGTAGTTGACAATTCTGCTAACATATTCAAAACCAACTCGGTATTTGTCATATTATCTCGCAAATTTTCCTTTTTCAACCCCTTGAATTTCTTATACTCCTTAGCGGTTTTGCCAGCCCATGTCTTGTAGATAATATCGGTTAGGGAAGCAAACTGAACGCCCTCTTGCAACCCACGTTTCTTCCATTCATCGGTAAGATCTTTTCGTATTTCAATACTTTTCAAGCGTTGATTTATCCAATTGTCAGAATAACCCAAACGTTTATAATCTTTCATTGCTTGATCTATCGACAATTCAGGATCTTGCAGCTGATCCAAGCGTTCGCGGGCTACTTGCGCAATCCACAGCTTAAACGGCTCAGCTTTAGGAGATGGTATAGACTGAATTAATCGAAAAAGTTGCTCTGTATCAGCTACATCTGTTAATCTCATTTTGCCATCTGCAGCACGCATTTTCAAACCGTGACAATTCGTCACGGTTTCATTGCCCTCTTCTTTTAAACGTTGCTTTAGTTTTCGCCAATAGGCGGTAGGATCTACGCTATCCGTGAGTATAGCAACGGTATCTACAATAGAAAAATACCATTTTTCCTGCTCCTCGTCCCAAACGGTGCGAACCCTTTTCTCCTCAAACAGTTGTACAGCTTCTCGCTGTGTCATATTATTCTCTTTCTTTAACTTGGTTAATGCAATTTTGAAGTTTTTACTTCGCCTCAGCCGGCGTTTTCAAAAACTTTACAAATCTTTTCCAAAAACGAATCACTTTTTTCCGCTCAATAATTCCCCAAACTATTAGCCCTGCTAATACTATAAGTGCCACAACGCCAACTGCTTTAATCCACGCAATCATAAGATTATTGCTGTGCAATAGCTTAGTATGCTGTTCAGGTGTGGCAAAAGATAATTTCGCTATTTCTGCAATCTTTGTCAACATCCGATTAGGAATAGTGCCTTTTGGAATATCTATATGACATGCTACACAAGAATTTTTGCGAGTCAATAAATCACGCTGCGATTGTGTTAGCGGTATAGAGGTAGGCCAGTGAGTATCAATAGTTTGTACTTGCTGTCCGTCGGGGGTTAGCAATCGCATAAAATCTCCGTGTAACTCGCTTATGGCGGCTATTTGTACCTGTGTATATTTACTCACATTATTTCCCTCAGCGTCAACTACATCGGCATAACGAGGTGTGCCCGGCGTTGCGTCATAAATTCCTCCATCAATGCCGTATCCTGCTGCAACAGGGTTTCCATGACAATCGACACACTCTCTTGATTTTAAAGAAGTTGTATGTGGATTGAGTGGAGCCAATTCTATAGCGTCGTAACCCTCTTTCGTTTTGGCTACATGGTTCCACACAACGGTTTCACCATCTTTGTCAATCACCGTGCTAACTGTTTGAATTACACCAACTAATGGAGAAACTCTTCCCTCGCCGTTGACACCAAGCGGGGCGTTCTCCCAACGGATATGGCTGTAGTCACCATAAGTAGGTGCGCCCGGCTGCATTGCAAACTTCTGATGATAATCGGCTGTTGTTCCGTCCTTTCCGTAGAGTTGTGGCGAGCGTAACCAGTCTGTAGATGATTTGGAGTAGTCAATCACGTATCTATACCCGTAATATTGTGGCATCCATGTAGCATGACAAGCATAGCACTCCAATTTTTCAATGTGTTTGGTGCTAACCATTGCTACTTTGGCATCTATCGGATTTTTCCAACTCTTTTTCTTAGCTATCTCTTTTAGCGTGATAAGTTCAAACTCATTGTTGCTTCCGTCAGAGTGCACAATAACGCGGTCGCCACGCCTTACTACGTTGCCTAACGGATTTCCTCGCGCCGATAGCAAATAGCCGTCCTCTTTTGGATAAGTGATACCAAACTCTTGGGTAACCTTAAGTGGCTCATCGGCTACTCCTCGGGCTTGCTTCATATCTAATGTTTTATCAAACTCGTCGCCGTAGCCCAATGGAAGTTCCCATGGATAGTGAGTGGGCGTTCCGTGACAGTCGGCGCACTCAATCTCTATCGCACCCAAAGAGGCAACATCAATATTTCCATTACCATGTATGCCTATGGTTGTATGGCAATCCTGACACAGAAGTCCGTTAACCATTTTGCCATCTTTTTCTATTTTTCGGTGAACGTCTCCCTGCATATATTTAAAAACATAACCTGCATTGGGCTTTTGCGGTAACCCTTTTTCATCGAAAGGACCTTTATTATAAGAGGATTCCAATGGCATAAACCCTTGGTAAGAGTGACCAATTCTGCGTCCGCCGGCATGGCAAGCGGCACATGTAGAGACTTGTACACCACTTAATTTTTGGTCGTTAAAGTTTATACTCGACTTTCTTGTTCCTTGCATGGCGTGTACCATCAAGTGTCCGGGTCTGTTTTTGGGGATTTCGGGGTCACCACCCTCATAATAGCCCTCATTGCTGTAAACACTGTGACAAGCTGCACAACCCATTCCCCGATAATGTCCTCTGCCCTGATTTCCTTTATTGCTCAAGTGACAAGCATTACAGTTGCGCAGGTAGGTAAATGCTGCAAGCTCTGGGTTTGTCTTTATATCTTCGGCAGAAACAGTGGGAATCTCTTTTAGTTCAGATGGGAACTGTCCTGGGAAAGTAGCTGCCATCTCTTTCATGTAATCAATGTATTGTTGAGTCCCAAAACGGGGTGTTGCTCCGTCAGTATCAACAAGTGTACTGTTGGCATAAACATGGTCGTAATTTTCGGTGCCAATGCCGAAGCTCCATGCAATTGCTTTCATCTTGCCTGCATCGCTGTTCATCATTGATAGTCGAACATTATAGACATGATCCTCATGACACTGTCCACAAGTATTTTCATTTACTTGTAGTGCTGCAGGAACAGGCGTAAACGCAGCCAGCAAACTTCCTTTAGGAACTCCGCTGTGTGCCCTGTCTTTATTGTGCAATTCAGATGGTGTGCCTCCATGACAAACAACGCAACCGTTGGGATCGCCAAGCGATGCGCCTTTTTCTAATATCTGCTGCATCATCTTCGAGCCGATGGGACGTGCAGGTTCTATCCCCTGATGACAGGCGAGACAGTACTTGTCTTCGGCAGGAAACGGCTTTTCTGCTACAATTTGCGAAATATCAGGGTGTACATAGTGCTCTGACAAGTCCTGTGTTGATTGTCCACTATCTGCACGTGACTCGCCGATAAGATTGGCATAATAAGCTAATATCCAGCCTACTACAAATAGAACAAAAACCATTAATAGCAGGCTGCTTATTTTTCTTTTTCGTGTGTTCTTATTTTGTTTCGACATAATGCATTCTTTTAATATATTTGTGCAATATCACTATTTTTTTTCAAATAAACATTTAAAACTTATTAATAAATCTTAATAAGATTATCCACAATAAATTCGTCTAAAAAGCGAAACTAAAATTAAAACATTATGAATAGGATTTTCACATTTTTCATTGCAATCATTTCAACCACTCTTGTAGGTTATCTAAACTGCTCGTCTCTGTTGGCTCAAGCAACTGACCAAGAGACATCTATCACCGATTCTTCTGCGCAAAATACAAAGCAATCTGTGGATGCCGCACTACACCTGCGCCCCGCTTATCACGCACAATTCGCAGGGAAACCCATGGGGTTTGACGATGGCTCATTCCGTTTCGACCACGTAATGATTGACTTTGCAGGACAAATTGTCCCAAAACTCTCTTACAAATACCTACAACGATTAAATAAGGTTTCACCGATTTTTTCAAAAGAAAACTTGCCTTCCTCGATCGATTACGCCTATTTAAAATATGCGTTTAACGAACAATTTTATATGATCGCCGGAAAACAAGCCCTTTCCATTGGAGGTTTCGAATACTACAAATATCCTGTAGAAGTTTATGATTACAGCGGTATAATAAATAGTGTAACGTGTTATCTTACTGGTGCACAGATAGCGTACGCCCCTACAAAGAGTCAAGAGCTGACCTTTCAGGTTCTCAACAACCGTATGGGTACTTGGGAAGAAGCTGTAGGAAGACCACAGGTAGGCTTACAGATTGAGGCACCCACCGTGCCACTATACTATTCGCTTGGCTGGAATAGCAACTATTTCAACAACGCTCTGCAACTTCGTTATGCTGTAAACTACACTTCACCTGCAAAAAACAAAACACTATTTATGGTAAGCGGAGGACAAAAGTTTCAATCAGGTCCTTTTAGCATCTATATTGATGCTTTCTACCAACGCTCCGAAATTGACTATCTTGGCGAAATTAGAAAACTGACTGCTGATCCGATAAATATTGCAGAGTATGTTGACTATCTTTCGGTGCTTGGCGAAGTAAATTACAGATTTCATTCCAAATGGAATATTCTTTTGAAATGTTTTTACAACGATTTTTCTACTTATAAATCAAGTGGTTATTTAGACAAAGGCAGTTGTCTGACTTCGCTGAATTATCAAGCTGGTATTGAGTACTATCCTTTAGAAGATGACAATTTGCACTTCTTTTTCACCTCAACATTTAAACAATATAGCGAATCAAAAATGGTACAAATAACCACGCCTGCCGATGAACTCAGACTCTCGGTTGGCTTAGTTTATCGAGTTCCTGTTCTTTCGCTAAAGCGTTGATTTAGTATATACGTAACGAAAAACGTTATTTATGGAAAAAACTAAACGCTACCTTTCGTCATACAAAACAACAATAGTCTTGCTACTGACTTACGCGGCAGCAATGGCTATTGCTACTTTTGTCGAAAAAGATTACGGAACAGAAATGGCAAAAAAGTGGGTCTACTACTCTCCCGCTTTTTTCCTCTTGCAGTTTTTGTTAGTGCTAAATTTTATTTTTGCATGGAGAAGATATGGCTACTTAAAGCAGAAGCGTTGGGCTCTTTTAACCGTGCATCTGGCTTTTGTTGTGATTTTGGGAGGTGCACTAACAACGCATCTTTTTGGGAAAGAGGGCACTGTACATATTCGCGAGGGAAGTAAAACCGACGAAATGATTGTCCGCACAGGCGACAAGCTTAGCATTGAGAAGTTGCCGTTTGTGTTGGAACTGACCGATTTTCGCCTAAATCGCTATCCCGGTTCGGCAAGTCCTTCATCATACGAAAGCGACTTGTTAGTACATGTTGACGGCAAAACACAAGAGGCAAAAGTATTTATGAATAACGTTTTAGACGTGAAAGGATTCCGATTTTTTCAAGCCTCGTATGACCAAGATGAGCTTGGAACAATTCTATCTGTAAACAAAGATGTGGCAGGCAGAACTATAACTTACATAGGTTACCTTTTGCTTTTCTGTGGATTTTTACTCGGCTTTATAACGAAAAACTCTCGTTTTCGACAGTTAAGCCACCGGCTTAAAAGTTTACGAGAGGATAGTAAATATCTTATAATCACTTTATTATTCTTGCTGGTTGGAGCAACCGCCATACAAGCACAATCCACAGAGAACGTGCAAAATGTTACAATTCCACAGGAACATGCCGCTCAGTTTGCTGCATTACCCGTGCAATCGGGTGGTAGAATTATGCCACTGCACACACTTTCATCAGAAATAGTGAGAAAAGTTTACAAGGAGCAAAAAATGGCACAATTTAGCCCCGAACAGTTTTTGCTAAGCTTCCTTGCAATGCCACGAGTGTGGATTAATGAACCATTTATCGCAATAGATAATAGCGAAATCTCATCGCTCTACGGGTTACCCAAAGATTATGCCTCTTATGTTCAGTTTTTCGATGAAAATGGTAATTATAAGTTGCTTAATCAGATGCAAAAGATTTACGGGAAGTCTCCTGCTGAACGTTCAGCAACCGATAAGGACATGATGAAATTAGATGAGAGAGTCAACATTGTCTTTCAGCTATTGGACTACAGTCTGTTACGAATTTTTCCCGACCCAAACGATGAGACACACACTTGGTATTCGCCAAACGTTAATCCGTCTATTTTTCCAAAAGAGGATTCTCTGTTTATTGCTTACTCTTTCAAACAGTATCTTGTTGAAGTTAACAACTCGCTACGAAGCGGAGAGTGGAGCAAGCCCGAACAGTTACTTACCGAACTGAAAGAGTTTCAATTGAAAAACGACATCGGAAAGCATATTGACGATGGAAAGATAAAAGCAGAAATCAGCTACAATAAACTGCGAGTTTTCGACCGGTGTAAGTTGTCATATTTTATTTTAGGTGGTTTACTACTTGTTTTTGCCTTTATGCAGTTGCTTAAAAAGCGAAAATGGGAGAATATCGGCATTAAAATTTTGACTATCGCTATCTGGTGCATTTTCTTATTTCACGCTTTCGGCATGGGAATGCGTTGGTATATAGGCGGTTATGCTCCGTGGAGCAACTCCTACGAGACAATGGTGTATGTAGCTTGGGCAACTGTTTTGGCAGGAATTATCTTTGGCAGAAAAAGTGCCATTACAATGGCGTTAGCAACGCTTTTCGGCGGGATAATTCTGTTTGTTTCAGGATTAAACTGGATGGATCCAGAAATCGGGACGTTGGTACCTGTGCTTAAATCGCCTTGGCTGATGTTTCACGTGGCAGCTTACGGTTTCTTTGGTATTGGCTTTTTATTGGGAATTGCTAACCTTTCTTTGATTGCTTTTGCAAAAAAGAGCGAGTTAATTCGCTTCAGAATAAAGGAGTTGAGCATTACAAACAATATGGCTCTGCTTGTGGGGCTTGCACTGATGACTATCGGCACGTTTCTCGGAGCCATCTGGGCAAATGAGTCGTGGGGACGTTACTGGGGCTGGGACCCTAAAGAAACCTGGGCACTTATAACGGTGGTTGTTTACACCATTGTAACGCATATTCACTTAACTAAAAAACGAGATAATATTTGGATTTTTAACCTATTATCTGTACTTGCATTCGCCTCGGTTTTAATGACTTTCTTTGGGGTCAACTACTTGCTGAGCGGCATGCACTCCTACGGAGTAACGGAAGGAGTCTCTGCTGTATTTATCTATATTGTCCTTGCTTTTGTGGCTTTAGGCGTGTTGGGTGTTATTTCTTATCAGAAGAAATATTTGAATCAAAGGTAGAGACAGGGCATGCCCTGTCTCTACGTGTCGATATTGTCCTAAAACATGTTTACATTTAAAAGAGGACAATAAAATGGTTTGGTGATATTTTATTTAGCACCGCCAACAACAATTACTATTTCGCCTCTGGGAGCATTTTCAGAAAAATATTCGATAAGTTCAGACAATGTTCCCCGTTTTATCTCCTCGTGCAGCTTGCTTATTTCGCGGCATACAGCAGCTTTTCTATCTTCTCCAAATGCCTCCTTAAATAGTTCCAAACTTTTAACAAGGCGGTTGGGCGATTCGTAAAAAATCATAGTACGCTGTTCACTCTTAAGCATCTCTACTAATTTGTTTCTACCTTTTTTTTGAGGTAAAAACCCTTCAAATACAAACTTATCGCAGGGCAGTCCACTACTTACAACAGCTGGAATCATTGCAGTTGCACCGGGTAGGGTAACTACCTGAATATCATTGCTAATTGCTTCTCGTACCAACAAAAAACCCGGGTCGCTAATTCCGGGTGTTCCTGCATCGGAAATCAAAGCTAATGTTTCACCTTGCAACATCTTATCAATCAATGATGTTACTATTTTATGCTCATTAAACTTATGAAAAGATATCAAAGGTTTTGATATTGAGTAGTGTTTCAACAATATCCCACTCGTTCGAGTATCTTCAGCAACAACAGCATCAACTTCTTTAAGAATTCTAATTGCTCTTAAAGTAATATCTTCCAAATTACCTATCGGTGTGGGAACAACGTAAAGCATATTTTATTGTATATATCGGCGATAAACGATGTCTATAAACATTTTAAAATTTTCCGAATCCTGGTCCCACACAAAGTTTTCGCTCAAAAAACTGAATGCCTGTTCAAAATCCTCAAAGTTATTTAACTTATCAATTGTATTAGCGTACAGTTGTGCATCTCCTGCAAAAAGCTCACGAACAAAACCAAGTCTTTCGTTAATTTTTATGGCTTTATTAATATCGCTAACAGGCTTTTGACCTAAAGATGATGCTCTGTCAGTGGTTCCCCCCGGTTGGCCCACCATTTCATTGAGCGAGAAATTTTTATCGATATATTGATCAGCTAGTGTTTTGCGACTAACACCACCATCCTTTGTTGATTCAACTTTTGTTTGATTTTCAACTTTTACCTGAACTTGCTTAACAGTATCTGACTTTGACACTTCTGGTTCTTTTACTAATTTTTCAGCTGGTTCTGATTTTTTGACCTCAATAACTTCTGCTTTTTTTTCAACGACCAATTTATCAGATTTTGATTCAGACTTATTTTTCTCAACTATAGAAATATCCGTTTTTTCATCACTTGCTTTATGAGTAATAATCGCCTCTGTTGACTTTTTTACAACTGTTTTGGAATCAATTTGTAAATTATCTTTACTATTATCATCCTTACCAATTGACACTTTTGGTTTGTTTAAATCATTATCAACAGCTGCCAAATTGCTTTTTTCTATAATTTGGCTCAATAAACTTTTAATTTCGTTAGATAAACTTGTTATTCTGGATTTAAGGATTTGTACCTCAATTTTACTTAAACAGTACCCCGGTTCAAGTATTTCTGCAATATCTTCTAAATCAGACAGATCTCGTAACAAAATGTTTTTTAGCGATTCTATTTGCATATTTCTAATTAATAAGTTATTTCTATATCAAATTTTTGCAAATTTAACGATGTTTAAGTCAATTAGCAAAACATAAAAGTACTACAAAAATGAGTTATTAGCTACACAATATTATATAATTACCATCAAAACTATAAAAAGTTAATTTACGATATTTGAATTATAATGTTTTTTAGCGATATTTGAGGGTTGTAAAATGTGAATTTTCAATTTTTTGAAATCAAAACAAAACAATATGGCTGCAAAGTTTTTCAGAAATCTAAATATCAACGGACAGATGTTGATATTTGTACTAGGGACTACAATGTTGATTTTTATACTTTCAATAGTGTACGTCAGCTACAGTTCACGGCATATGGCATATAACGAATCTGTAACATTGGTAAAAACCGTTTCTAAATCATCGGCTTTACAAGTAGAAAATGAGCTTAATAAAAGTATGGATGTAGTTCGAACAATGGCACAAATGTACAGTGTCTACAACTATTTACCTGAAGAACAGTGGAAAGGGTTATTCATTAAAATGTATAAAAATGTTTTTAAAGACAATTCACAATTTTATAAACTTTGGGACAGCTGGGAACTAAAAGCAATAGACTCAACATATACAAAAGATCACGGAAGATACGTAGTCACTTACTTTCGTGAAAACGGCAATATTAGACACCAAACAAATTTAAGAAGTTTGGAGGGAGACCCTACAATATATGCAAAAATCAAAAAAGAAACTACGGAATTGATATGGGAACCATACTGGGATCAGTTTTCCGAAGATGTTGGTACTAAAAAATTTATGACATCGCTTTCCGTACCGATGATAATTGGTGGGGAATATACTGGTATTGTAGCCGTAGATATCACTATGGATAAAATTCAGGAAGATGTTGAGAAAATAAAGCCTTTCGACGAGAGCTACGCTTTTCTCTTATCAGCAGAAGGAGTGTTTGTTAGCTATCCTGACAAAGAGTTTATTGGCAAAACTTTTGCCGCTCAAATGCCTGAAATAGAAAGCAAATACAATATTACCGATAAAATTAAACGTGGTGAGAATATAGATTTGGTGTTGCATGATCCGCTAACTGGCAAAAATGTTTTAATGGTTTTTAATCGTGTTCAAATAGGGAAAACCACCACACCTTGGTCAATTGCGATTACAGTTCCAATTGAAGTTATAATGAGCAAAGCAAATCGAGGTTTTGTAATCAGTATGATTGTTGCCCTGATAGGATTAATTATTCTGTTTGTAGTTATTTTTAGAATCTCTAGAAGCATCAGTAAATCAATGCAACACACTACACAATTGCTGAAAAAAATGTCTTTAGGAGAGATAGATTCAGTTGAACAACTAAAAACAAACAGAGCTGATGAAATTGGACAAATGACTGAATCCTTAAATAAACTTATAGAAGGATTAAACAGAACTGCTCACTTTGCAAAAGAGATCGGAAAGGGTAATTTAGAACAGGAATTTCAGCCTTTAGGAAATGGTGATGTTCTTGGCAACGCACTTTTAGATATGCGAAAAAGCCTAAAAACAGCTGCAGAAGAAGAAGAAAAACGAAAAGAAGAAGGCGAAAAACAAAGATGGGCAACGGAGGGTCTTGCAAAATTTGGCGAAATTTTAAGAAATAACAGTAACGATTTGAAAAAACTCTCGTTCCAACTAATGTCAAACCTTGTCAACTACCTAGAAGCAAATCAAGGTGCCTTATTTGTTATAAACGACGATAATGAAGAAGATGTTTATTTTGAAATAACAAGCGCAATTGCCTATAATCGTGAAAAGCTTGTAAAAAAACGTATAAAAATTGGTGAAGATTTAGTTGGTCGTTGTGCTCACGAGCGCATGACAATTTATATGACCGATATTCCTGAAGATTATATTGAAATAACCTCAGGAATGGGAACAGCAAACCCAAGATGTTTAGTTTTAGTGCCCGTTTTGCTGAATGATGAAGTGTACGGAATAATTGAAATTGCATCATTCAAAAACATTGAAAAGCATCAAATAGAATTCCTTGAAAAGATTGGTGAGAGCGTGGCTTCAACAATCTCGAGTGTTCGTGTAAACGAAAAAACGCAAAAGCTCCTTCTTCAATCACAACAACAGCGTGAAGAGCTTTCTGCACAAGAGGAGGAAATGCGTCAAAACCTTGAAGAATTACAAGCCACGCAAGAAGAATCTCTACGAAAAGAGTTTGAAATGCGCGGTTTAGTTAGGGCATTAAGTACTTCCACGTGTACAGTAGAATATGATCTTGACGGCAGGATAACGTCAGTTAATGAGGGTATGGCACAGCTTTTAGGAGTAAATCCAGATCAAATTGTTGGAGCATACCATAAAGACGGTTCCGATTTCAAAAACCTTACTCCAGAAGAATACGAGATTTTCTGGAGTAGTTTAAAAAACGGTGTTACCCAAAAAAGGGTCACACACTTCGTACACAATGGACGAGATATATATCTATCTGAAACGTACACCCCAATACTCAATGACGACGATGTGCCATATAAAATTTTAAAAATTGGTTTTGAAATAACCGATTTGCAGAAAAGAGATTTTGAAGCCAAAAAGTCAGAAAAAGAGATAATCAAATTAAAAAATGAAATTGAAACACAAAGCGAACTAATTGAAAAATTAGAAAATGAAGTCGAGGAATTAAAACAATCTGTGGATAATCAAGTAGATGCCAAACCCGATAAAGATACTCAAGAAACAAATGCCAAAGACAAAGGCAAACTTGCTCCTTTAGTTCCAGAAGGAGAACCTTTTATTGAAAAATCACCAGAATTAGAGACTGGAATAAACGAAATAGACGAACAACACAGTCGCATTATAACATTGGTCAACCAACTTTATGAAGCATTTATCGCTGAACGTTCCAAAAAAGAGATAAGAGAAATAATTAAAAATTTATCGGATTTTTCGTCATATCATTTCAACACAGAAGAGCGATACTTTAAACAGTTTGGTTATGAAAAAGCTTCTGAACATCAGCAAAGTCATAATTTATTTACTGACGAGCTAGCTAAGTTCAGAAAAGCTTATCAAGCCGGAAAATCTTTTGATATAAAAGAATTTATGTTATTCTTGCAAAACTGGATATTAAAGCACTTTAGCACAGATGATCAGGATTTTGTTGAGTTATTTATCCAAAACGGTCTTTAAAGTGTGATTTTAAACCATTAAGGCATTAAGAAAAACAAGTAGAGACGTCACATTGTGGCGTCTCTACTATATTTTGATTTTCAGTTATTTATTCGCAAATTGTTTCCAAATTCAAGCTAAAGACCAAAACACGTGTGTCAACCCTACCAACCAACGACTTAAAAGTCGTTTGCTATTGATGTAACAATCACCCTATCAACTAATTGTTAATTGATAATTGTACATTGCTAATTGCCTAGTCTCTACGTCCCATAAAAATAGCAATATAATAAAGCAACGTTGCAAGTGACGACAATGCTGCAACCACGTACGTGTAAGCTGCCCAACGCAATGCCTCTTTAGCTTTCGGATGAGACTCAGATGTCGTTATTCCTGCAGAATTAAGCCAAGTCAATGCTCTTTGGCTGGCGTTAATTTCAACTGGTAGCGTTATAAATGAGAAAAGTGTTGTAAGTGCAAACAAAAGTATTCCAATAAAAAGTATTGCCGGAAATGATTCAATTAACAATATCCCTGCTAATATCACCCACTGTACCCACTGCGAAGCAAAACTCACAACTGGCACAAGAGCCGAACGCATCTCTAAAAATGCATAAGCTCTGGCATGTTGTACGGCGTGACCACACTCATGTGCTGCAACAGCAGCGGCGGCAACATGTCGTCCGTTATAGACATCTGGACTTAAGTTAACTGTCTTATTTTTAGGGTTATAGTGATCTGAAAGATAGCCCTTAACCGAAACAACTTTCACATCGTAAATGCCGTTTTCTTTTAGCATTTGCTCGGCAACCTCTTTGCCACTCTGTCCGGCACTTGTTGGTATTTTCGAATATGCAGCAAATTTCGATTTAAGTCGAGCTCCGACAAGCCAACTTATACCCATTGTTGCAAAAAATATGATCCAAATCAATGACATAATATTAAATTTTAATTACGTAAATTTTTTTATAATGTTGTCGCAAAAACTTTACCAATAGTTAATACGCCAAATTGACAGTAATAATTGTGTGTTAAGACAGACAACCTATTCGCAATCAATGTGTTTTGTTTAATTTTTGCAAACTATATTAAACCCTTATTCTTCTTTTCTCTGATTTTTTCCAACATATCAACTGTCATTGAAGCCAAATCGTATGTAGGTTTCCAGCCCCACTCTTTTCTTGCACAGCTGTCATCAAGGCTGTTGGGCCAGCTGTTGGCGATTTGTTGTTTTACAGGGTCAATTTTGTAATCCATTGTAAACTGTGGGATATGTTTTTTAATCTCGTTGGCGATAATTTCAGGGTCGAAGCTCATTGCCGTGACGTTGAAAGAGTTTCTGTGAACAAGTTTGTCGGGATTAGCTTCCATCAAATCAACACATGCTTTAAGGGCATCGGGCATATACATCATATCCAAGAAAGTTCCTTTTTCAAGATTGCATGTATAGCACTGTTTTTTAATGGCTTCGTAGTATATTTCAACTGCATAGTCGGTTGTTCCACCACCGGGAAGGGTTACGTTTGAAATTAATCCTGGGAAACGCACCGAACGAGTATCTACGCCAAAACGGGTAAAATAGTAGTTGCTTAGTAATTCGCCTGCTACTTTGCAAACACCGTAGATTGTTGTTGGACGCATTATGGTGTCTTGTGGTGTATTATCGGCTGGAGTGTTTGGTCCAAAAGCTCCTATTGAACTTGGGGTAAATACGGCGCATTTCTCCTCTCGTGCTATCTCTAAGCTGTTTTCTAATGCACCCATATTGATTTTCCACGCTAACGTTGGGTTTTTCTCTCCTGTTGCCGAAAGCAGTGCAACTAAATTATAGATAGTGTCAATTTTATATTTTTTGACTATCTCGTGAAACTGCTTACTATCGGTAGCATCCAACTTCTCAAAAGGTCCAGATTCTGCTAATGCTTTACATTTTGTTTCATCAAGATCTGCTGCTACGACATTCTGCGCACCATATATCTTACGTGTGTAAGGGACAAGTTCCGAGCCTATTTGACCGCCGGCTCCGATAACTAATATTTTTTTCATATCTATACTGTTTTATATGTGAACGTAATCAATTAGCAATGAACAAAGATAGTAAAAATGTTGCTGATATTGCTTATAGCACTTCTACAACATACTAACGTGTCTTTTATTTATGTGTAGTAATACCGATTGTAAAAAACAGTGTTATTAAACATCAACCGTTTTGTTCTTTATACCAACCGGCGTACATTAAATAGTTGTTGGCTATTTTTTCAATCATATTTTTCGACTGCTCTGGCTCTATCTCCTTTACTTTTTTTGCAGGGATACCTGCATAAACAGAGTTTGGCTCAACAACCTGACCTGCTAAAACTACCGAACCCGCTGCAATTATTGAATTGCTACCTATTCGGGCATCATCTAACACAACAGCTCCGATTCCTACTAAAACATTATCTTCGATGATACAGCCGTGTAAAGTGACATTATGGCTTACCGTAACGTTGTTTCCGATATGTATTTGCGATTTCTGATACAACGTGTGCAAAACCGCACAATCTTGGATATTTACACGGTTTCCTGTTCTTATAGAATTAACATCTCCGCGTAGTACAGCATTGTACCATACACTACATTCATTGCCAAGAATAACATCACCAACAATTACGGCTGTTTCAGCAAAAAAACAGTTTTCGCCATATTTTGGAACAAATCCACGGACTTCTCTAATAATAGCCATGACTTAAAATTTACATTAATTGATTAAAAGTCCATCACGCATCTCAATTCGTCTGTCAGCCATTGTTGAGAGTTCACTATCGTGGGTAACGATTACGAAAGTTTGCCCATACATATCGCGAAGCTTAAAAAAGAGTTGGTGCAGTTCTGTGCGGTTTTTAGAATCGAGGTTTCCACTTGGCTCGTCAGCGAGAATAAATGATGGATTATTCATTAATGCACGGGCAACTGCTACACGCTGCTGCTCTCCACCTGATAATTCGGAAGGTTTGTGATTTACTCTCTCACCTAACCCAATTTGAGACAACAACTCATGTGCTCTCTTTTTTGATTTTTTTAGGCTTGCTCCTCCAATCATTGCAGGAATACAAACATTCTCAAGAGCAGTAAATTCAGGCAATAGACGATGGAATTGGAAAATAAATCCAATATTACTGTTTCTAAACTCCGATAGCTTTTGATCTTTCAGGGAGCTAATTTTAACACCTTGAATAAAAACCTCACCCTCATCTGGTTTATCGAGCGTTCCAATAATATTCAACAAAGTTGTTTTTCCTGCACCCGATGGACCTACAATTGCAACGACCTCGCCTTTGCTTATCTCTAAATCAATACCTTTCAAAACGGTTAAGGTGTCATATCTTTTAACAATATTTTGAGCCTGAATCATAATCGAGGGGTTAAAGTGTAAATAAAAGCAAAGCAAAACTACCCTTGCCGAAGAGTTCGATAAGGGTAGTTTTTATATTTAAAAGGATAGTTGTATTTCTATTTTACTTTTGGTCTTCATCTGCTTTAATAGCTTTCCTTTTCATTAAATCGTAAGTGATTGGAGATGCGATAAATAGCGATGAATATGTACCAACGGCGATACCGAGCATCATTGCAAAAACAAATCCACGTATCACTTCACCTCCGAATGCAAATATTATAAACAGCACCAAAAATGTTGTTGATGACGTAATTATCGTACGGCTTAATGTTGCGTTCAATGATTGGTTCATAACAAGACCTATCTCTCTGTTTTTGTACAATCCGAGATACTCTCTAACACGGTCGAATACAACAACAGTATCGTTGATTGTGTAACCAGCCACAGTCAGAATTGCTGCTATAAAAGATTGGTCAATCTCCATTGAGAATGGCATTGCGTAGGCAAACAGTGAATAGAATCCCAAAATAAAGATTACGTTGTGTGTAAGACCAACAACTGCACCTAAACTGTAACGCCAATTTGAAAAACGTACTAAAATATATAAGAAAATAACAAACAGAGCAGCAATAATTGAGTAGACAGCTGATGTTTTGATATCATCTGCAACGGTAGGTCCTACTTTCATCGAACTCATTCTACCTATTGATTTTTGTCCATCGCTAACAAAATCGTTGTAGCTTAAATCAGTGTAGAATTTAGACAAACCATTATACAGTTTGGCTTCAACAATATCGTTAACTTCTACTGTTTTTTCAGGGTCGTTATTTCCTGATATTATGCGATATTCTGCTATCTCCTCATCGGTTAGTTCGTGGTCGGGGTCAATCAAGTGTCGAGTTGTGATTTTTACTTGATCTGTGCCTCCGAATGTTTTAACATCAGGTGTGGTTCCATATTCTTCTTCCAAAGCATCACGAACATCTTGTACCGTAACTTCCTTATCAAACCGTACTATATATGAGTAACCTCCCGTAAAGTCAACACCTAAATTAAATCCTTTGACTACTAAAGAAATTATTGATATAATCACAATAGCACCAGAAATTGTATATGAAAATTTGCGTTTCTCAAGGAAATTGAATTCTGTGTTTCTAAACGCTTTTTCTGAAATTTTTGTAGATAATGTAATTGGTTTGTTCCTTTTTAGCATTGCTTCAAAAACAAGCCTTGTAATGAAAATTGCTGAGAACAACGAGGTTAAAATACCAATTCCCAAAGTAATAGCAAAACCATAGATAGGTCCTTTGCCGAAATAACCAATAATAATGGCTGTCAGCAATGTTGTAATGTTGGAGTCGAGAATGGCTGAGTAGGAGTTTTTGAAACCATCGGCAATTGCTGTTTTAATGCCTTTACCTGCTAAAAGTTCCTCTTTTACACGCTCATAGATTAGAACGTTGGCGTCAATCGCCATACCCATTGTCAGCACAATACCTGCAATACCCGGCAACGTTAGAACAGCTCCAAGCGATGCTAAAACTCCCATTAGGAAGAAGAGGTTGGCTAACAATGCAATATTGGCTACTAAACCTGCGTGTCGGTAGTAGAACAGCATAAACAGAAGAACTGCCGCAAACGCAATAACGAATGACCACAACCCTTTGTTTATTGTCTCTGTACCAAGCGATGGACCAACAATTTCTTCTTGGATAATTCTTGCTGCAGCAGGCATTTTACCCGATTTAAGGATATTTGCCAAGTCTTTTGCTTCAGCCACAGTAAAGTTTCCTGAAATTGATGAACGACCCTCGCTTATTTCCGTTTGAACAACCGGATAGCTGTAAACATAATCATCAAGAACAATTGCTATTTGTTGTCCAATATTGTTTTTAGTTAAGCGCGCCCATTTTTTTGCACCTTCGCTATTCATCACCATTGTTACTTGTGCCGTAGCTTGGCGATCGCCGAACTCTTCACGTGCATCAACTATAACGTCACCAGATAGAGCTGCAAGCCCTTCGCGGTTATTTACTTTGATAGCTATAAGTTCGAAGTAATTCTTTTCAGCATCAATAGGTTTAACACCCCACAAAAACCTAATACGCATTGAGCGTGGGAAAATGTTTTTAACCTCTTCTAAATTTAACATCCTATTTACTAACGCAGTATCTTTTTTATGCGCATAACCAACTGCAGCTCCCTGACCTATTGAGCCATCTTGCATTACACGTGGGTTAAGTATAGCAAAAAGCGGGTTTTCTTCTTTCCATTTATTGGCGTCAAACTCCTCTTTTGCTTCAACTTGAGTTGTATCAACGATTTCTAAAAGTGATTTACTCTCTTCTTCAACTTTTTCTTCTTGAACAACAGCCACACTATCAGCAACTACATCAGCTTTTTCGGCTTCATCGGTTACAATGGATTGTTTAGCGAGGTTTATTTCACGTATCCTTTGGTTTGCTTGAAACAGATATTGGTAAACCTCTTCATTTGAGTATGTTTCCCAAAACTCAAGGCTTGCCGTTCCTTGCAAAAGTTTTTTCACCCTTTCGGGGTCTTTAATACCGGGAAGTTCAACCAATATTTGTCCATCAACACCGAGTGGCTGGATATTTGGTTGTGCAACTCCAAATCGGTCGATACGATTTCTTAAAATAGTAAAAGAGTTGTCAATAGCTGCACGTGTCTCCTCTTCAATTATCTTTAGCACTTGTTCATTAGTGCTATTGAAGCTGATTTTTTCTTTTAGGTTTTTTGTTCCGAAAATAGCCGCTAATTGTCCATTAGGTGAAAGCTCAGAATAGGCACGTCCGAAAAGGGTTACAAAACTCTCTTGGCTATTACGTTGATAGCGTTTTGCTAATTTAAGTGCTTCCCGGAATGTACTGTCTTGTGAATTATCGGCTAAGGCAACAATAACGTCTTCAACTGCAACTTGCAAAATAACGTTCATACCGCCTTTAAGGTCAAGACCGAGTCCGATTTCTCTATCTTGTACTTCTGCGAAGTTAAATTTTCTAATCCACAAAAAATTATATACCGGTTCACTTGCCATTGAGTCAAGATAAAATGCTTCTCTATCACTATCAACAAGATTATCGGGTCCGGTTGCATATTCTTTTGCCTGTTTGCGTACTTTGCCTGCTATAAAAGTGAAAGACAACTGATACAGACATACTAAAGCTAATGCAATAGCTACAAATTTGATTGCTCCTTTATTTTGCATTGTAATTTATGTTTAAAATATCTGACAAATTATTTTTTCAAATCGAAGCGCAAAGGTATCTAATTTTTTACAATTATTTTGTTACTATCTGTTTTTTTTCAAACCGTAACAGTTTTAGACATTTTGTTCTGCGTTTTCGTTTACTGTTTTTTTATTTTTATCTATTGTTTTAAAAAATTTGCTTTGAAATAAAATTAGGTATATAACCCCGCAAGTTATTGCACTGTCAGCAATATTGAAAACCGGACGGAAAAACAGAAAGTGCTTATTAGCCCAAAATGGAAACCACGATGGTAGATGTGTATCAATAATCGGAAAATAGAGCATATCAACTACATGTCCTTGAAATAGAGGCGCATAGCCACCGGCTGCGGGTAAAAATTCGGCTACTTGACCATAACTTGATGAAAAGAGAACTCCGTAAAAAACACTGTCGAAAATATTGCCCATTGCTCCCGCCAAGACAAGCGAAACGCCTACAATAACACCTTTTGGAGCGTTGTGCTTTTTAATTAAATAATTCAAATACCACAGTATTCCAATAACAGCAGCAATTCTTATAAGTGTTAACACTATTTTCCCGAAAGTTCCACCGAATGCCATTCCAAAAGCCATTCCGGGATTTTCTGTAAAATGTATCAAAAACCAATTTCCAAAAACCGAGAACTCCTGCCCAATAACCATATTTGTTTTAACCAAGATTTTCGACACCTGATCGATTATCAATGTGGCTGAAACAACTAATATTATAAGGTTTTTTGGTTTTTTAAAGTTTAACTTCATAGAATCACAACAAATCTACATGCCTTACAATCATCTACTTGTATATCAAGTTTTGATTGGCATGTAATTTTAAGACAAATTTATCCACAACAATATTTAGTTTTTGTTTTGGGCATTTTTTGCTTCAATGCTCAATGTTGCATGTGGCACAGCCATTAAACGTTCCTTTGGAATTAGTTTTCCTGTCTCTCTGCAAACGCCGTATGTTTTGTTTTCAATACGCACTAAAGCAGCTTTCAAATGCTGAATAAATTGCAGTTGTCGTTGTGCTAATCTGCTTGTCTCTTCTTTCGATAAAACAGCTGCCCCCTCTTCAAGCACCTTGAATGTTGGAGATGTATCTTGTGTATCATTTCCATCGTTATGTGCAAGAGAATCACGTAATATTTCATAATCGTGCTGAGCCTGTTCTAACTTTTTTAGAATAACTTCCTTAAACTCGGCAAGTTCTTCTTCGGAGTATCTTGTTTTCTCGCTCATTGCCCTTCCTCCTTATTTTTTAGTTAACTTTTTCGATTAATATTTGGGTTGTCAAATCTTCTTCCAACTCTACATCTTTAGCATCTTCAACTTCTTGATCATCAAAAAGTACTATTTCTGCTGCTAAGACTTGCGTTGAAATATATTCACTATGATTATTTACAGCCGTATCTATTAGTTTGTGACGACGAATATACAACTTTATTTTATCAGTCACATCTAAACCGCTATCTTTTCGCATATTTTGAATACGATTAATCAACTCTCGTGCTATTCCTTCATATCTAAGCTCTTCGCTTATCTGAATATCTAAGGCTACTGTAAGCTGACCTTCCGATGATACCGCCAATCCGGGAATATCTTCCGAAACTATCTCAACATCATCAATTCCTATTTCAAACTCTCCTGACGCTCCTTGCAAAACAATTTTGTTTTCAGCTTCAATCTGATTGATTTGCTTTTGTGTCATTGCTGTGATTGTAGCTGCAACATCTTTCATCTGTTTGCCAAAGCGAGGTCCGAGCGTTTTAAAGTTTGGTTTTACTTTCTTAACCAAAATATCGTCTGAACTTAAGATATACTCAATTTCCTTAATATTTACCTCCGACAGTATAATGTTTTCAACCTCTGCGATATCATTTTTCATGCGCTCATCGAGTACAGGTATCAATATTTTTTGTAGCGGTTGACGAACGCGTATATTGACTTTTCTTCTTAGACCCAAAATCATTGAAGATATTCGTTGAGCCAATTTCATTTTGCGCTCCAAGTCGGTATTAATCACCGAGTTATCCGCCTTTGGAAAATATGACAGGTGTACGCTTTGTGATTCTTTGCCTGCATTAGTTAAATCGCGGAATAATCTGTCTGAGAAGAATGGTGCTATAGGTGCCGACAATTGAGCAATTACCTTTAAACAGGTGTATAGTGTTTGGTATGCTGCAATTTTATCAGCGTTGTACTCTCCGCCCCAAAAACGTTTTCTGTTCAATCGAACGTACCAGTTACTTAAATCTTCATCAACAAAATTGGCAATCAAGCGTCCAGCACGTGTTGGCTCGTAGGTGTCGTACAACTCTGTAACCTCTTTGATTAGAGAATTTAATCCGCTTAATACCCAACGGTCAATTTCCGGGCGATTTGCAACAGGTATTTGCTCTTCCTTGTTTGCAAAGCCGTCAACATTGGCATATAGCGCAAAGAATGAGTATGTATTATAAAGTGTGCCAAAAAACTTGCGACTTACCTCTGCAACTCCCTCAATATCAAACTTTAAGTTATCCCAAGGCTGCGAGTTTGTTATCATGTACCAACGAAGTGGGTCGGCACCGTATTGATCAATAACTATAAACGGGTCAACGGCATTGCCAAGTCGCTTGGACATTTTATTTCCATTTTTATCTAACACCAAACCGTTGCTGACAATGTTTTTGAACGATACGCTATCACTTATTATCGTGGCGATTGCGTGAAGCGTAAAAAACCAACCACGAGTTTGATCAACGCCTTCGGCTATAAAATCTGCCGGAAATAGTTTGTCGAAATTCTCCCTGTTTTCAAATGGATAGTGCCACTGCGCATAAGGCATTGCGCCCGAATCGAACCAAACGTCTATTAGGTCTAACTCGCGTTGCATTGGTTGCCCTGTTTCGCTTACCAACAAAATATCATCGACAAATGGGCGGTGAAGGTCTATTTTTTCGTAGTTCTCTTTAGAGTAATCGCCAACGGTAAATCCTTTTAACGGATTCTTTTTCATAACGCCCTTAGTAACAGCCTTCTCAATTTCTGAATACAACTCCTCGACTGAGCCAATACATTTAATCTCTTTCCTGTCGGCTGACATCCAGATAGGTAGCGGTGTTCCCCAGTAGCGTGAACGAGAAAGGTTCCAATCTACAAGGTTTTCTAACCATTTACCGAAACGTCCCTCGCCTGTAGATTGCGGTTTCCAGTTGATTGTCTTGTTCAACTCAATCATTCTGTCCTTTACTGCGGTGGTCTTAATAAACCAAGAATCAAGAGGATAGTACAGAATAGGTTTGTCCGTGCGCCAGCAGTGTGGATAGTTGTGGACATATTTCTCTATTCTAAATGCCTTGTTCTCTTTTTTAAGCATTACGCTTATATCAACATCGGTATTCTCTTCCGACTTTCCGTCCCATGCAGGGTCGTATTCGTTTTTAACATATCGTCCGGCAAAATCGCGATATGTGTTTATATCAACATATTTTTTTACAAAATCGTCGTCTAAATCCTCAATGCGATAAAATCTCCCTTTTCTGTCAACCATTGGTTCGGGGGCTAACGCTTTGTCTCTCAATATCAGAGGAGATATGCCGTACTGTTTGGCAACGCGGTCGTCATCGGCACCGAAAGTTGGCGCGATGTGGACAATTCCGGTTCCCTCTTCTGTTGTAACAAAATCACCAACAATTACCTTAAAGGCGTTGCCTTCGGGTTTAATCCATGGTATAAGCTGGTTGTAGCTTATACCCTCTAACTCTTTTCCTGTGAATTTGGCTAATACTTTAAACGGAATTTTTTTATCGCCCGTATTGTACTCATTCATAGGGATTTCAGCATTTGCAGGGCTGAAATATGTGTCTAACTTATCTTCTGATAATATTACCGAAATAGGCTCGCCTGTATAGGGATTAAATGATTTGACAAAAACATAGTTGATGTTTGCTCCTACAGCCAAAGCTGTGTTAGACGGCAGTGTCCAAGGTGTTGTCGTCCAGGCTAATATATAAACCTCTGTATCGGTTTTGTCAAAAAGTATTGATGATTTTTTATCTTTAATGACTGAGAATTGCGCAACAACCGTTGTGTCTTTTACATCACGATAGCAACCGGGCTGGTTCAACTCGTGGGTACTTAATCCTGTTCCTGCGGCGGGTGAAAAAGGTTGAATGGTTTTGCCCTTGTATAGCAATCCTTTATTAAATATCTCTTTCAGCAGGTACCACAATGTTTCGATATAACGGTTATCGTAAGTGATATATGGGTTATCCATATCAACCCAGTATCCCATTTTATCGGTAAGCTCTTCCCATGCGTCTGTAAAGCGCATAACGTCAACGCGACAGTGGTTGTTGTACTCCTCAATAGATATGGTTTTTCCGATATCCTCTTTGGTGATTCCGAGCGATTTTTCAACTCCAAGCTCTACAGGAAGTCCGTGAGTATCCCACCCTGCTTTTCTATCGACTCTAAATCCCTGCATTGTTTTGTAACGGCAGAAAACGTCTTTAATGGCGCGCGCCATAACGTGGTGGATTCCGGGCATTCCGTTTGCCGATGGCGGTCCCTCGAAGAAGATATATTCAGGACCATCTTTTCGTGTCTCTAAACTTTGTTCGAATGCCTTTTCACTCTCCCACTGTTTTAGTATCTCTTTGTTTACAGATGGCAGGTCAAGTCCTTTGTACTCTTTGTATTTCCTTGTCATGAGAATTGTATATGCTTGTATCAAAAATTCGGCAAATATACGAATTTACGGTTTAAATGCAAGGGGGTTTTGGGATTTATAGTAAACGGAGTTGTTGGTTTGTATTAGCTACCTAAATTGTCGGACAGTATTATAGGAAATAAACTGTAAATTTGTAGCAATAAAGAAGAGAACTTTCTGCAAAAACGATACACGAATTATTAGTTTTACGTTTAGGATTGTATTATATTTGTTTCGTAAATTATACGTTAGCACCAATTAAAACAACGAACCAAACAACAGTCATAAATAGAAAATATTAAAATGGCAATACCTGACTTTCAATCATTTTTTTATCCCGTTTTGAAATATAGTTCAGAACACAACGAAATTTCTTTGAACGAAATACGCGAGTTTTTAACTCATTATTTTTCTCTGACAGATGAAGATAAAGCTGAACGAATTCCAAGCGGGACACAGACAAAATTTGACAATCGTATTTATTGGACAAAAAGTTATTTTTCAAAAGCCAAGCTAATTGAAAATACAAAGCGTTCACATTTCAAAATAACTGATAGAGGACGCAGTTTTTTGAAAAAGTTTACCAACTATATTTCAATCAACGACTTAAAAACTATTGATGAGTTTAGAGAATTTAACGAAGGAACAACTTCAACAAATGAACAAGGTACAAAAATCACAGATACAACAGTAACTGAAACTGTTACGAACATTGAAACAAAAACCCCACTAGAAAGACTTGAAGAAAGTTACCAGTTCATAAAACGTGAATTAGCTTCTGACCTTTTAGAAAAAATTCGTGTAAACACTTGGCAGTTTTTTGAAGACTTAGTTATTGACCTAATGGTAAAAATGGGTTATGGTGGTTCACGAAACAAAGCAGGCGAATCTATCAAAAGAAGAAATGACGAAGGCATTGATGGAATCATAAATGAAGACAAACTTGGCTTAGACGTAATTTACTTACAGGCAAAAATGTGGAAAGAAGAAACGAATATTGGACGACCAGAAATTCAAAAATTTGTCGGTGCTTTACACGGACAACGAGCAAAAAAAGGGGTTTTCATAACGACAAGTTCTTTCGCAAAAACTGCAATTGACTATGTAAAATCAATAGACCCTAAAGTTATTCTTATTGACGGAGAAACTTTGGCGAATTTAATGATTGAATATAATGTTGGCGTGACACCAATTGAAACGTATCAAATTAAAAAATTAGACTTGGACTATTTTGAACAATAACTGGTGCTAACACGGGTTTTGCGTCATGCGGGGTTAGTTGCAAATTTAAAGTTTTGTCGCCCGCACCAGCGTTCGCCTCGTGTTGACAGGACTTCGTCCCGCAAACCAGCCCGAACGCAAACCCCCGTCCGTTACCCCAAAACTACTACACAAAACAAAAGGGGGCTAACCCAATATAAAGCAACCCCCTTTCTTTATTCTATAAACTTTTACATTTCTACCCCCTCCTCTTAACAAACTCCTGAGCAATAAACGACGCCACATCATCAGCATAGGTGTTCATGCCGAAACCTGCATCGTAGCCAAGCTCTTTGGCTAACTCGTGCGAAATGCGTGGACCTCCGCAACAGAGTATTACCTTGCTTCGTAAGCCTTCGGCTTCTAACATCTCTACTAACTCTACCATATTATGTATATGCACATCTTTTTGTGTAACCGTTTGAGATACTAATAGTGCATCGGCTTTTAGCTCAATTGCTTTAGCAATAAACTCCTCGTTTGCTACCTGACTTCCTAAGTTATGCGCTTCAAAACCCTCGTAACGCTCTAATCCGAAATGTCCGGCGTAGCCTTTCATGTTCATAATGGCGTCAATACCAACTGTGTGCGCATCGGTGCCTGTGCTTGCTCCAATTACTATAAGTTTACGACCGATGTTCTCTTTTATATATTGGTCTGTTTCAGCCATATCCCATGTTGTTGACTCAACCTTAGGGACGTGTATTGAAGTATAATCAACCGTGTGCACGCATTTGCCATAACAGTTGAAGAAAGTATATCCTGGGGTTAGCTCCTTGTAGAATACCACTTGTGGCTCGTCGAAACCCATTTTTTTCATTAAAAGTTTTGCTGCCTCAATAGCCTCGTTACCGGCAGGAACGGGCAAAGTAAAGCTAAGTTGCGTTTTGCCGTCGTTCATGGTATCGCCATAAGGCTTTATGTTTTTAAGATCAAGCGTAGTGTCAAACGTACGCTCCTCCATTGAATATAAACCTCCGCTCATTTTTGTTCAGATTTTATATGATTTATTTTCTATTCTTCATTAATTCAATAAACGGGTTGCTATAGTTTGCACCTCGTTCTACAACTCCATCAAGTCCTTTACCACCTGTACGCGGGCGTTTTACAGCACCAAACTTACCTTGCTCCAAAGCATTAAACAAACCTTCTGTTTCCAGCACCTCTAAAAGTTTGATAGCATTTTCGAGTACCTCTTTTGCTCTATTGCGGATTATACCGCCCTCTTTAAACTCAACCTCGCTACCAAGATCTTTCATATTGTTGAAAATATATTTGGCGTTCTCAATAGCAAGATATCTGTCCGACATAAACGGTGTATGAACAGCCTCGGTAAGCATTCCCAAAAGCTGTATCCCTTGACCTGTCCAGATTGATATTTGATTGAAAAGAGCGTTCTGTACGTGCCCTAAGAAAATATTACCTGTCATAAACTTTGTTGGTGGCATATATTTAAGTGGTGCTTTCGGGAAAATCTCGCGAGTCATCTGCGCCTGCGCCAGTTCGTAAAGAAAACCGTTTTCAAGTTTCGGATCCATCTCAAAGGCGTGTCCAAGCCCCATTTGCTCCTCGGGCAATGCTGCTGAAAGTGCCAGCTGTTCGTTAATTAGGTCGGATGCGAGCACCGTGTGTGCCTCATCGTAGGCGTCAGCAGTGGTAAGATAGTTGTCCTCGCCTGTATTGATAATAACTCCGGCGTATCCGTTAATAATCCTCGAAAAATACTGGTCAACAAGCGTACGCTGCATATTGATATCGCGGAAGAGGATACCATAAAGAGCGTCGTTAAGCATAACGTCAAGACCCTCTAAGGCTCCCATTGCTGCTATCTCAGGCATACAAAGACCTGAACAATAGTTACATAGGCGAATATATCTACCGACCTCTTCACCAACCTCGTCTAAAGCTTTACGCATAATGCGGAAGTTCTCCTGAGTTGCATAAGTTCCGCCGAAACCCTCGGTTGTAGCGCCGTAGGGCACATAGTCCAACAAACTTTGCCCTGTTGTTCGGATAACTGCAATAATATCAGCACCTTGACGTGCGGCGGCTTGCGCTTGAACAACGTCTTCGTAGATATTTCCGGTGGCTACGATAACATATAAGTATGGTCGCGCTCCTTCGCCAATTGTTTCCAAATAGTGTTCGCGCCGTGCTTTGCGTTTTTTTATACGATTGAGCGTCTCTGTAATAATTGGTTCAAGTGCCTTATTAATCTTCTCTTGGGGGTTAATTTTAAGGGTCGTCAAATCCAATTTTCCTGCGTTAACCTGCTCTGCTATTTGCTGTGGGGTCAATCCTGTTTCAATAATAGCATTCCCTATATAGAAGATAACTCCCTGTCCGAGAACACCTTTATCTTTCAGTGAGTCGACCACGATATTTGGCAGAGGCACGGCGTTTTCGTCAATTCCGTCAATACCTAACAGTCGGCACAATGTGCGCTCAACAGCGACTGTCGTATAATTTTCCACAAAATTTTGAACATCGTCAGCAATATTTCTGGCGAGGCTCCTGGCGTACTCCACTCGTTTAAAATCGAGTCCTAATTTACTGTTCTGCATATTATATTATTATTAATCTGACTTTCTAACTTATTTATTATCAATCAATCGCGCCGCTTCGGAGATTATCTCACTGTCGAAGTCAAGGATTTGAGCAATCCTAAGTGCCTCGTGCGGGACATCAGTTTCGTTATCCTCTATCAGCGAGTAGTCGATAAAATCGCCAATATTTTGTAATGTAACTTGCGATTGATCACTATCTTCTACAAATCCTTTGACACGAAGTTTACGACACTGTGTACTCAATCCTCCATAGTGAGTTGTTATTACTGCTTTGACATTCAGCTGGTTGAAATAGTTTGCCACTGCACTTACAATCGCTCTGCCCTCGGTTGGATTGGTTGTCCTTGCAAGCTCATCAATTAACAAAAGCAATGGGCTCTGTTTTTTAGATATCTGTACCATTTCGTTTACGCACATCATCTCGGCGGCGTAAGAGGATAGCCCTGACAAAACGCTCTGATTATCGTGAAAGCTGTACATTATTTGGTTTACCAACACTATCTTGGCACTCTCGGCAGGCACGAAAAAGCCGAATTGACACATCGCTTGGCTTAACCCTAAAGTTTTCAACAATACGGTTTTACCTGCCATATTTGCTCCTGTAATCAAACACGAGCCGTTTAATAGCTCAATATCAATCGGTTGACAACGCTTGTTCTGTTTGTTTAAAGCATCTTTAAGCTCTGGGAAAAAGAGACCTTTGTATGATGTTACATCAGTAGCAATTTCAGGCTTAACAAACTTGTACTCAATCACCTGCTTTGCCTTAGCAATAAGTATATCAATATCTGCAACGGCAGCCAACGAGTCATTAAGCTGCGAGACGTGAGCAAACAACTGTTCAGAGAGTTCTGCTCTAATCTTATCCTCTAATTCAGTTATCTGGTTTCTTATATCGTTCGACTGTTGATAAAGCTCTGAGTCGCCTCCACTTATATCTCCAAGGCTCTCCAACAAAAACTCTACTTTAATTAGCTCCTTGCGCAGTGCTCCAAGGTTTGGGTCAAAGGCATTGCTAACATAAAACGATGGTGTTCTTGACTTTTCAGGGTCAAGAATCTCTATTACAGCGTTGAGGTTGGGTATTTTGGTATGTATAAAATCTATATCTGAAAAAAGCTCTTTGATTTCGGAAACTAAAAGCGCGAAGCTTTTTACCTCAAACAGCTCTATATCGTTGAGGGTTAAGCGTTTTTGAATGTTTTTTATAGTCCCTGCAATATCCCTAATTTGCGCAAGTTTGATTTCAGCTTTATCGAAAACGGATTTTTTATCTCCTTGCTTGTAAATATTTATCGTTTCGTCTATCTGGTTTAACTGATAGTCAACATCTTTTGCATTAACCATAAACTTCGTTGAAAGCAAAACACGCTGCCCGAGTTTCGATTTAATGTCGAGATTTTCAACAATATACCGAAGTCCGCTTATCTCCGAAAAAAGGTTTTTAATATTCATTATATTCAATTATTGAGCAATGAACCATTAAGACATTAAGAAACATTAAGTTTGGGCTAAAGCCCAAAACTTGTGTCAACCTACCAACCAACGACTTAAAAGTCGTTGCTATTGATAAAACAATCACCCTATTAATTGTTAATTGCACATTGTTCATTGTTAATTGTCTCTAAGGCATCGAACAGAAAACGCATAATGCGTAGGGCAGTAATTATGAGTTACTTCACTGTCATCAAAGTACACTCCACAACCGAACGAGCACATTTCATCAAACGCCGTCGTACTCCACCAACCATTATAGTATCCAAGCATAGTAAAGTCTCCATATCCATTATAGAGACCTCCCGGAATTGCAGTAAAACCTGTCTTGTTTGTTGCTCCTGTATTTGGCTCTTCCCAATGTTCCGTTCCTGCTTCTTTAAGTGGACCTCCTGCAACTGCCTCTCCACCAAGTAAATCGAGTAATTGTACCCACTCAGTATCGCTGGGGATATGCCAACCTGCCGGACATATACCTTGCACGCCACTGGGATTAGTATTACTACTTGTTGCACCATTCATAACTGCTGCCCAGTTATACAGCACACCATAGGTTATGTAATTCTCTGTTGCTTTTGCAGCTGCGATATCAGTACTATCATAACCGTAAACATAGTAACACGGTTCAGTATTTGAACTTGTATCAGGAACAACTATACTTGGTAAGTACTTTAGGTTCTCTGCCATCCAAATCTGCTCACCGATTCTCACCCATTTATATACTGTACTGTCGCGTGCATCGGTAAAAGTTCCTGTTTCTATACCTCCTACTTCGGGTCTATAAAAAATAATACTGTCAATATCGGCTACTTTGTATTCCCATATCACACTGCCATCTTTCATAATGAAAATGCTGTCGTTTTGCGCAAAAACTGTGTTTAACGACAAGCCGAAAATTGCTGTTAATAGACCAATTATTGAAATAAACTTTTTCATTGTTAATTGAGTTGAAAGTTATTTTTCATTGCTAATTGAGATTTTTTATATCATAAACAGGCAATTGCAATGCATCTTGCAACGCCGTTCTAAGTTCGTTCGAATTTAATTTATATCCTTGTGGCGATATTGGATTGATACAAACCGCCGCAAGATTTGTTTTTTGTACAACCTTTACTGTGCCTCCTCGTGTTATAAATAAATAAAACAGATTTGGAGTTGCAAATATCTTTGTAAAATCTTTAACTATCAACTCAATATCTGACAGGTTTTTCTGCATTCGCAAAAATTCAAAAAGATTGTTACTTGCTGCTCCCGCAACGTACAGTCGATTGCCATGGACAAATATAGTCTCTTTTGATTTTTCTAACACAAAAACCGATTTTATATTCAAATCGTGTATTTCTCCCGCATCATCAATCGCGTGAATGCCCTCGTCAATCATATCTAATTTATCTTTCAACGGTTGCTCTACTTCGGGCAAGGCAATCAAATCAACCACATACTTTGTTTTCCTTACAAGCTTTGGAATATTTGCTGAAAGAGCTGCACCTGTAGCAAGAACCATTCCTTCAGTAACAGCCGGCGATGCCAAACTTAGACGTGATAACGCGCCATCGACAATTGTCAAATCTATCCCGTATTTATCCATTTCAGATATTAGATCTTTAAGTGTATGAGTATCAGGCGGTCCTGAAAGCAGAACTTTATCAGCTGATATTGCTCTTGCTATCACTAATCTGCCCAACGATGTGCGGATATTGCTTACATCTAATATTTCTGAAGTGATACGTCTTTGTAAATAGTGTTTTTCGGCAGAAATGAAAATCGTGCCTTTCCCTATTTTAATTTCTGGTTTAGGTGTATTGGTAACGATATCTTTACTTTCACCATCAATGCCTATTGATGTTAAAGCAATTCTCTTTTCCGAGTCTTTCAATCTGCCCAAAATATAATTAAGACATTCGGTTTTGCCTGTATTTTTCTCAAGCCCGACAATCGAAAGACTTTTAAAAGTTGCGATATCGTTAATAAACGGCATATTTATTTTATTAAAAAACGAAACGCATTACCCAAAAACAATTTACGATTTTGAGAGTAATGCGTTCCAGTGTAAAAGTTATTTACTCAGACCTCTTGATTTTCGAGCTAGTTTCTCTGGTTCAATGGATATGTTGTTGCCATGCATCAAGCCTGCAACACCATCTTCTTTTGATGCTCCCTTGGTATCGTAACACTTACAAGTGCTACTATATTCTGTAGGCTCTGTGTAAGAGGCTATTACTCCCTCAAAGTTTCGGAGAACAACTTTTCCTGGCGCTTGCGAAATCAAATATTGCGGCATAACCGGAATCTTTCCTCCACCGCCCGGAGCGTCAACAACGAATGTTGGCACAGCAAAGCCCGAGGTATGACCACGCAAACTCTCAATAATCTCGATACCTTTAGAAACAGGTGTTCTAAAATGTTCTAGACCCATCGACAAGTCGCACTGATAAATATAATATGGTCTTACTCTGATTTTTACCAAATCATGGACAAGCTGTTTCATAACAGTTGTACAATCATTCACCCCTCGCAACAGAACTGATTGATTTCCAAGTGGAACACCTGCATCTGCTAAGCGTTCACATGCCAAGGCACTTTCGGGTGTTACTTCGTTAGAGTGATTAAAGTGAGTATTTAACCAAACAGGGTGGTGTTTTTTAAGCATATTTACCAAATCCTCTGTAATACGTTGTGGCAGCACAACAGGTGTACGGGTTCCGATACGAATAATCTCGACATGCGGAATTTCTCGCAAACGTTTGATAATGTTTTCAAGTCGTTTGTCGGAAACCAACAGAGCATCTCCACCTGAGAGAAGTACGTCACGCACTTCTGGGTGTTTTGCAATATACTCTATTCCTTTATCGACATTATCCTGCGATGTCTCGGCATCTTTTTGTCCTGCAAAACGTCTGCGAGTACAGTGTCTGCAATACATTGAACACATGTCTGTTATCAAAAACAGAACTCTGTCGGGATAGCGGTGTGTTAATCCCGGAACCGGCGAGTCTTCATCCTCATGTAATGGGTCTAACAAATCAGCCGGTGATTGATATGTTTCTTGAATAGAAGGGATTGCCTGTTTTCGCACGGGACAATTTGGATTGTCTTTATCAATAAGCGAAAGATAGTACGGCGTGATTGCCATACGTAGGGTTTGCAATGATTTGCGAACTCCCTCCTCCTCTTCTTTTGTTAAGTTGATGTATTTTTTTAGCTCATCAAGCGTCTCGATGCGGTTGCGAACTTGCCATTTCCAATCGTTCCATTCGTTATCCGGAACATTTGGGAACAGCTCCTTACGCCTACTTTTGTTTTCTATCTTGACCATGATAAATTATTTAGTTAAAAGTTTTTATCAATTAACAATTAGCAATGTGTAATGAACAATAAACCATTAAGAAATTAAGAAACATTAAGATTGGGCTAAAGCCCAAAACACGTGTGTAAACACACGAACCAACGACTTAAAAGTCGTTGCTATTGATAAATAACATCCCAATTAATTCATAATTCGTAACTCGTAATTGCTCATTGTTAATTGTTAATTGTTGATTGTTCATTGATTTAAGCATATAGCTCATTAAAAATATTTCGTATTACTTCGCTTTCGCGCAATATCTGTAATGTTATCTCTGCGTGACCTTTGGTATATCCGTTGCCAACAATCATTGTAACATCGCTACCTACGCCCTCTGCTCCCAATGCAGCTTTGGTAAAGCTTGTAGCCATTGAGAAAAAGTAAACAATACCTGTATCTTTTGTACAAAGAATGCTTGTCATTTCGGTGTCGGGGATATTTACGTTGTTAATTGTAACGTCTGCCATTTGTCCGTTGGTAAGCTCTTCCATTTTTTCAAGAATAGGCACCGGCATAGTTGCGTCAGCAGCAAAAACGTGGTCGCAAATGTTAAGGCTTAGAAGTCTGTCGGTACTTCTTTGACTGTGAGTCATACCAATAACTTTACCTGTAACGCCAACGCGTTTTTTAGCTTCATAGCAGCACAACATTCCAGATTTTCCACCTGCACCTATTATAAGCACAGTATCACCGGGTTTGCAAAGTTTAGCTGTTTGTGCCGGAGCACCTGCAACGTCAAGTGCAGAAAGAGCAAGCTTTTCGGGTAAATCGGAAGGTATTTTTGCATAGATACCACTTTCAAACAGAATAGCTTTACCGTCAATGTCCACTTGGTCAACATCGGGGCGAATCTCTTTGATTTTATCAATACGAAGCGGTGTAAGCGATAGTGAAACTAAAGTTGCAATTTTATCGCCAACTTTAAGGTCTGTTTTGCCTTTTAGAGCATCGCCAATTTTTTCGACTGTGCCCAAAAGCATTCCACCCGAACCTGTCCAAGGATTACGATGTTTTCCTTGTTTGTCAACAATTTCGTGCATTATTTCGGCTATTTTCTTGTGGTCATTGTTTGCACGAGCTTTAATGTCAGTAAACGATGCCGAATCTATGTTTAATGTTTGTACGTCGATGAGAATTTCGTTGTCGTAAATCTCATCCATATTGTTATCGATTTTGTTTGCTGGTTGCGGTAGAACTCCTTTGGGTTCAATTACTCTGTGAATACCGTATTTGTTTCCTTTTTTCATTATATGATATATTATTGTGTTGTTATAATCAAATAAAACTCACATGTTAGTTCTTTTTGTTGTGTACAAATTGAGGCTTACACGTGAGTTTTATTCTGTTAAATTGTTTTTATTTTATCTTTTTTTTAATCCCAATATTTCTCGTGCTTCAGCCGATGTTGCAATTGGTCTTCCCAGCTCTTTTGCTATTCTGACAACTCTTGAAACCAGTTCGCCGTTTGATTTAGCTAAAACGCCTCTATCTAAATAAAGATTGTCCTCAAATCCCACTCTTACGTGTCCGCCCATAGCAATTGCGTGTGCTGCCAATGGAAACTCGTGACGACCTACGCCTGTAGCGCACCATGTTGAACCTGTTGGAATTGCATTTACCATCCAAGCCAAGTTATTGATACTTGCGCTTGCACAGCCCGGAACACCAAGGACAAAATTAAAATGCAATGGAGCACCTGGTGCTTCACCTTTTCTTACCAAATGTAGGATTGTTTCCAAATGTCCCATTTCAAAACATTCGTATTCCGGTTTAATTCCATTTTCTATCATTCGTTTTCCGAAAGCTCGCATCATTGGAATTGTGTTTTCAAACACCTCATCACCAAAGTTACAAGTTCCGCAATCGAGAGTAGCCATTTCAATTGGCAACTCAGTTGGTTGCAGACGTGCTTCGGCTGACATTCCTACTGCACCACCTGTGGAAGGAATAAGTATCACTTCAGGACACTCTTTTAAAATAGCGTCAATATTTTCTTTAAAACGAGCTTTATCTTGTGTTGGAGTTCCGTCGTCATGACGAACATGTAGGTGTACAATTGCAGCACCAGCATCAACAGCTGACTTTGCTTCTCTAACAATCTCTTTAACCGTATAAGGTACAGCAGGGTTCATCTCTTTGGTGACTTCAGCACCACAAATTGCTGCTGTTATAATTAATTTATTACTCATAATCAAATAGTTTTATTTACGTTGGCAATTTTTTGGTACAACACATGTACCACTTGCACGACAAACAACAATAGGTTCATCTAAAAAATCTGCTGCCGAAGCAGAAATATCTGTGCGTGGAACAATAACTTTACGCGCTTCGAATGTCATTTTCCGTGATGAGTTTCCCTCACTTGTTATCTCTCCAGTGGCTTCTATAAAATCGCCGGCATGAACAGGAGCTAAAAACTCTACCTTGTCGTATGCAACAAAAAGACCTTCATCGCCATCGCGTCTGATTAATAGTTCGGTTGCTACATCACCAAATAGTTGTAGCATTTTTGCGCCGTCAACCAAACCTCCACCATAGTGAGCATCTTGCGAGCTCATTCTTACTCTGATAATTGCCTTGTTCTTCATAATATATTTTATTTAATTTGTTTAACAATGTAATCCACAAATATTGACTGTGTTCTAACGCTTTCAGGAGCTATCTCACCAATCTCAACAATCTCTTCTGCCTCAGCAATTACAATGTCGGCTGCTGTAGCCATTATTGGATTAAAGTTTTGTGATGAGCCTTTATAAAGCAAGTTTCCAATTTTATCAGAAACATTAGCACCTAACAATGCCACGTCTGCTCGCAGCGGTTTTTCTAATAGGTAATCGCGACCATCAACATTGATTTTGGTCTTATTTTCTTCAACAACAGTACCTATTCCAATCGGAGTAAGAACACCACCTAAACCTGCTCCAGCACACCTGATACGCTCAACCAATGTTCCTTGTGGATTAAACTCAATTTCTATCTCTTTGTTGTTATATTGCTCAATGGTACTTGGATTTGTTCCAATATGCGATGCGATAACTTTTTTAACTTGCTTGTTTGCAATCAAAAGTCCCACACCTTTGTCCGGGAATGCGGTATCATTACAAATAATTGTAAGATTTTTCACTTTGCGTTCTACTAATTTATCAATAATGCTCACCGGACTTCCAACTGCCATAAAGCCACCAAACATGACTGTCATGCCATCTTTTACCATTGCGGCAGCTTCATCGACTGAAATAATTTTTTTACTCATAATAGATATTCTAAACAATTTTTAAATGGTCATTCCTCCATCAACGCTTAATACAGCTCCGTTGATATATGCAGCCTCATCGGAAGCAAGGAAAAGATACGCTGATGCAATCTCTTCCGGCAAGCCTAACCGTCCCGATGGAACTTTAGCTTTCATTCCGTCCAATACATTTTCTGGCATTTTAGCAACCATTTCAGTTGCTATAAATCCCGGTGCAACAGCATTAACTGTAACTCCTTTACGTCCTAGCTCACGCGCCCATGTTTTGGTCATACCAATAAGTCCCGATTTTGCTGCAACGTAGTTTGTTTGTCCGAAATTACCGTACAATGCCACTACCGATGAAGCATTTAAAATTCGACCATAGTTTTTTTCGACCATATAGTCTGAAATAATTTTGGTACAATAGAAAACACCTGAAAGGTTAACATCAATAACTTGTTGCCAAAGTTCGGGGGTCATTTTTTTGAGAGAGCTATCGCGTGTAATACCTGCGTTATTGATTAAAATATCAATTTTACCGTGCTTCTCAACTACTGCTTTAGCTGCTTTTTCAATCTCGGAAAAGTTTGCGGTATTTACTTTTGCAAATTCTGCTTTCTGCCCTTTGCTGTTAAGCTTGGCTGATAATTCCTTGCCACGCGCTTCATCTAAATCCCAAATTATTGTTATTGCACCTTCGGCAGCAAACCTTGTTGCTGTGGCTGCACCTATACCTGCTGCTCCTCCTGTTATTATAGCTACTTTATTTTCTAATCTTTTCATTTGTCTGTAATTTTTTCAGTTTAATTAAAACTCGGATATTCTCAACAAAAAATCAGTTTCATTGCTAATTTGGATTACACAAATTGTGCATCATTTTTTAGCTTAGCTACGCCAACAATACAAGGCTTTTCTTCGGCATCAACCAAAGAACAGCTAATTGTACCGATATGTTTTTCAGTATTCACTTCAGTTACTTCAAAACGTGCCTCATATTGAACTCCTACTAAAACCGGAGCAGTAAATTTCATCTCTTGTGAAAGATAAATTGTCCCTTCACCCGGGAAAAGTGTGCCGAACACTTTAGAAAACACTGCGCCTGAAAGAAATCCATGTACAATAGGTTTTTTGAACATTGTTTTTGCAGCATAATCTTTATCTAAGTGGATTGGATTGAAATCTCCTGTAACTTCAGCAAATTTCACAACATCATCCTGCGTAAAGCTAATTTTATGTGAATATTTATCTCCTTGCTTAATCATAACTTTTGTATTTAATCTATTGTGTAACTAAACATTTTTTAAAATAACTGCTGTTCCCATACCACCGCCAATACACAGAGATGCCAAGCCATATTTTTTATTGCTTCGCTTCATTTCATATATTAAGCTAACTGTAATTCTATTGCCTGATGCTCCAATTGGGTGTCCTAAAGCAATTGCTCCACCATTGACGTTACATACTTTGTCGAACCAGTCACGTGTAACGTTATGATCTTTACAAAGTTGTGTAATAACTCCAAGTGATTGTGCTGCAAAAGCTTCGTTGAGTTCCACCACCTCCATATCGGTAAGCTTCATATTAGCTTTTTTCAGTACGTTAGCAATAGCTGGAACTGGTCCCATTCCCATAATTGCCGGATCGACTGCTCCTTGTCCTGTTGCAACAATTTCAACAAGTGGAGTTAATTTATACTTCGACACAGCCTCTTCGGACGCTACAAGCACAAACGATGCTCCATCATTAAGTCCTGAAGCGTTGCCAGCGGTAACAGTACCATCTTTTTTGAATGCTGGACGTAATTTTCCTAATTTTTCAAGATTTGTTGTTCGATTAACATGTTCGTCAGTATCGAAAACGATTGTCTCTTTTCGGGTGACAACTTCAACCGGAACTATCTCTCCTTTAAAGCGTCCTGCATCTATTGCAGCAATAGCTTTTTGTTGCGAAGCGAAGGCAAATTCGTCTTGCGCCTCACGTGAAAGATTATACTTTTCTGCTATATTTTCTGCTGTAATTCCCATATGATAACCTTGGAAAGCATCTGTAAGTCCGTCTGTGACCATGTGGTCTAAAACTGTAATATCGCCCATTTTTTGACCATTTCTAACAGCTGCAGGTATAACAAATCCTGCGTCTGACATCGATTCTGTTCCTCCTGCCAAAATAAGATTTGCGTCTCCTGCTTTTATACTTGCTACGGCGTTAATAATTGATTTCATGCCGCTTCCGCAAATCATATTTATTCCATAAGCGGGAACTTCTTGTGGTATTCCAGCTTTGATAGATGCTTGACGTGCAATCCCTTGTTTTTGTCCTGCCATGAGAATATTTCCCACGACAACCTCATCGATTACGGCTGGGTCAATTTTTGTCTCCTTGATGATGTCCTTGATTACAACCGCTGCAAGATCTGCTGCTGATACGTTTGCTACTGTTCCGAGAAATCTGCCAACTGCTGTTCGTTTGGCAGCTACTATAAATACTTTGCTCATAATAATATTATTGTTGTATGGTTTTTAAATCTTTTGAAATAATTAATTTAGCTTCAGTGGCTGCCTGAACTTCCTCAACAGTGAACTTAGGATTAATTTCTACCAGCATTATTCCTTCAGGAGTGATTATTTTAACACCCATCTCGGTAATTATCATATTTACCCGTCCGACTGCTGTCAAAGGCAATGTACATTTTTTCATAATTTTATGTCTTCCCTTAGCAGTATGTTCCATTGCTAATATTACTTTCTTTGCGCCCATAAGTAAATCCATTGCACCACCCATTCCGGGAGTAAGTTTACCGGGAATCATCCAGTTGGCTAAGTCGCCTTTTTCGTCAACTTGTAAAGCTCCGAGTATGGTTACATCAACATGTCCCCCTCGTATAATTCCAAAAGAGGTTGCGCTGTCGAAGCATGATGCACCTCTTTCAAGAGTTACATGTCCACCTCCGGCATTCGTCAAGTTTTTATCCTCTTTACCAGGTTCTGGGGAGGCTCCCACTCCTATAAGACCGTTCTCACTTTGCAAAATCACGTTAACTCCTTCCGGTATATAATCAGGTACCATGGTTGGTAATCCAATGCCTAAATTTACCAAATAACCGTCTTTTAGCTCAAGCGCTGCACGGCGAGCAATCACCTCACGTATTTGATCTTTATCCATAATAAAACGTATATATTGTTATAGTTAAATTACTTTGTAATGAGTTTTTTATTAAAGCCCTACAAATATAGTGTTAATTTTTGGTAATTTTTAAAGAAAACAGATGTTTTTAGAAACAACCCTCCCAGGTCAATATTTTGAGATAAAATTTAACATTTTATCTCGAAAAACAAAATTCTACATCCTGTTTATAAGCCCAGTAATTATTTTTGTCATGTACGGCTCAACAGAACCTGCCACATCTTGAACTTCATCGTGGGTAGTCCCTTTTTCAGCATCTGTGGGTTTATCAGTATTTGCAATAACCGACATACCAAAAACCTCAATTCCCATATGAGTTGCCACAATAACCTCTGGTACTGTTGACATTCCTGTAGCATCGGCTCCCCAAATGCGAAACATGTTGTACTCCGAAGCTGTTTCTAATGTGGGACCTGACGAGCCAATATAAACCCCTTGTTGAACAAGTATTGAGTTCTCTTTTGCGATTTCGAGTGCAAGTTTTATCAATCTTTGCGAATATGGTTTACTCATATCTGGGAATCGCGGTCCTAGGTGATCATAGTTTTTACCTCGCAAAGGATTTTCAGGAAAAAAATTGATATGATCTTTTATTATCATAATGTCGCCAGCCTTAAAATCTCGGTTTAATCCGCCTGCGGCATTCGACACAATAAGGGTCTTGATACCTAAAAATTTCATTACTCGAATAGGAAATGTTACCTGATGCATGTTGTATCCCTCGTAGTAGTGGAAACGACCTTGCATTGCAAGCACCTGTTTATTTCCCAACTTTCCAATAACCAATTGACCGCTATGTCCTTCTACAGTTGATATAGGAAAATTTGGAATATCGGTGTACGGGATTTTCACCTCTGCATCAATTTTATTTCCGAGGTTTCCCAGTCCACTTCCTAGAATTATTCCCACTTCGGGAAGATTTTTGATTTTTGATTTGATAAAATCTGCTGTTTCAATAAATTTCTGTGTCATAATTTTCAGTTCTTGTTTTCTGTAAAAATAGGGATTTATAAAAAAGCAACCTAAAAAATAGTGCCTTTTCTAAAATTTTACGATTAGCCCCATCTCTTTATTAGAAAAAAATGGGACAACCGTATATTTTCCCTCTGACTTGTGGTATCTGTTCACAACTTTTCTTGCCACTAGATGTGAAATCCCTGCTGCAAAAACAACGTCTGACATCCAATGGTCACCGGCGATAATTCTCGAAACGCTTATTGAACCTGCGAACAGGTATAATACCGGAGGAACCCAAGAAACATCCTTATACTCTAAAGCAAAAACTGTCGCAACCGAGAAAAGCGCAGTTGTATGACCCGAATAAAAAGAACGTTTATGATTCTCCTGCCAATTTGGTCCATACCACATATCGTTGTTGGTAGAATAATCTGGTCGCAATCGACCGCTTAAATGCTTGGTTACATAGCATAATGTCATTGAAATTATAAAAGAGTGCGCTGACAAATACGTTGTTCTACTTAGTTGACTATTTTTCGATATCAACCCTGCCGCTCCCAATCCTAAAACAGTTGATCCTACAAAAACAGGATTGCCAAATTCGCTCACTGTTTTTCCGAATCTCTTTCCTGATTCAGAAATATTATCATCTATAAAGTCTTTGCAAATTTCATCTATAAAAAAATATGAAAACGATGCTGACCCAAATAACAAAATAGTATTGTATATTTTGGTGTTATCCCATTTTTGAAAAGGACTTGTAACCACGTCTATTCCCGTTTTAAAAGTTTCGACAATAGATATGTCTGTGAACTTAAAAACAGAGCTTTCTGTTTGATCAACCGAAACAGTATCAATTTGCTGTTGTGCCACACCTCTTATGGAAAACAGCAAAACCACTACGACAACTACAGCTCTGACTATCAATTTAATAAAAATATTAGTTGAACAAAAAACATTCTTCAACAAAGTTAGCTGATTAATTGATATTTACCACGTTTTAAAGGAAGCAACATTGTTTTTCAAATACAATAATTATCTTTGTAGGATTAAAGCAAAACTTTTTAAAAACTATGACAAAAAAACAAATTACTCTTAAACAGTCTTTTACAATAGAAGGCATTGGTCTTCACACAGGTTCCACAAACAAAGTTACGGTACATCCAGCACCTGAAAATTATGGATACAAATTTGTATTAACCAACGTAGAAGGAGAGCCTGAGATTCCTGCTTTAGCTGAATTTGTAGCAACCTCTGAACGTTGTACAACCCTGCAAAGAAATGACCACAAAATTATGACAATGGAGCATCTTTTGGCTGCCCTATATGGCATGCAGGTTGACAATGCAAGGATTGAAGTAGATGGTAACGAAGTGCCAATCTTAGATGGCAGTGCATTACCTTGGGTAAATGCAATAAAAAAAGCAGGATTGGTTGAGCAAGAGTTGGATAAAGAGTATTATGCCATAAATGAAACTGTAACTTACTCTGTTCCTGAAAAAGGGATTGAAATAAAGATAGAGCCTGCCGATGATTTTACGATTGACGTAATGATTGACTATAATAGTAAAGTTCTTGGCAATCAATACGCTCGATTAACCGATATAAATAAATTTGAAACCGAAATAGCACCTTGCCGTACATTTGTATTCTTTCACGAATTAGAGGCTCTGTTCAAAAATAACCTGATAAAAGGTGGAGACTGGGACAATGCGATTGTTATTGTCGAACATCCGGTAACAAAAGAACAGGTTCAGCATCTTGCCAAATTATTCAATAAACCGGCAATAGAGGTTAAACCTGAGGGAATTTTGAACAATTTAGAGCTACGTTTCCACAACGAACCAGCAAGACACAAACTTCTAGACGTTATTGGAGATTTAGCACTTTGCGGAATGCCGTTAAAAGGCAGGGTTACGGCTGTTTGCCCGGGACATATGAGCAATACAGAACTTGCAAAAATCTTGCGTAAAAAAATCAGAGATTTAAGGAACAATCCACTTCCTCCAAAATACGATCCATTAGCTGAACCGATTTATGATATCAACAGGATAAAAGAGACATTACCACATCGTCCTCCATTCTTACTTGTTGACAAGATAATGGAAATAAGTGATACTCACGTTATTGGAATTAAAAATGTGACTATGAACGAACCATTCTTTGTTGGTCACTTCCCAGACGAGCCAGTTATGCCTGGAGTGTTGCAAATCGAAGCTATGGCGCAAACCGGTGGGATTTTAGCGCTCAGTACCGTTCCCGATCCGGAAAATTATGCGACTTATTTTCTAAAAATTGACGGAGTCAAGTTCAAGAAAAAAGTGGTGCCTGGTGATGTTTTAGTATTTGAATTACGATTAGCCGAACCTATAAGAAGGGGAATAGTAATAATGTCGGGACGTACTTTTGTTGGTAATACTATGGTATCAGAGGCATTTATGACTGCACAAATTGTAAAAGTAAAATAATTATCATAAAAAACATTCATAGTATTTGAATTTTTATTAATTTGCACACGATTAAATCAAGGACATATGATCAGCAATTTAGCCTGTGTACATAAGGAAGCAAAAATTGGGTCTAATGTAAAAATAGATCCTTTCGCATATATTGATGCAGATGTTGTAATTGGCGATAACTGTTGGATTGGACCTCATGCAACTGTTTTTAGTGGTTCAAGAATAGGAAATAATTGCAAAGTGTTTCCGGGAGCTGTTGTCGGAGCTATTCCTCAAGATTTAAAATTCGCAGGAGAATATACCACAGTAGAAATAGGAGATAACACAACTCTTAGAGAAGCTGTTACAGTAAACAGAGGTACTGCAGCAAAAGGCAAAACCGTTATAGGAAACAATGTTCTACTTATGGCATGCGCACACGTTGGACACGATTGTATAATAGGCAACAATGTTGTAGTTGCAAATTCCTCTCTTTTTGGAGGCGAAGTTATTGTAGACGATTTTGCAATTATTGGAGGAGCATCTGCTATTCATCAATTTGTTCATATAGGAGCACATTCAATTCTTGCAGGAGGTTCATTAGTTGGCAAAGATATTCCTCCATACGTAAAGGCTGCTCGTTTGCCTATTTCGTATTGTGGAGTAAACTCTATTGGACTGCGCAGACGCAATTTTAGCAATGAAACCATTCAAGAAATACAAGATATTTACAGAATATTATTCATGAGAGGGTTAAATTACTCAGACGCAGTAGAATATATAGAAACTGAATTAGCCGCATCTAAAGAACGTGACGAAATAATTATGTTTGTAAGAAACTCGAAACGTGGCATAATGAAAGGATATACTGGTCAATAATAACAAATTATAAGTCAAAAACATCTTGTATCATAACATAAATTTCTTATATTTGGCTCAAGACAAACCAAAAAACCACATAATATGCTGAACGGAAAAAATATAGCTGTCACCTGGGATTTCACAGAAATGTCCGAATATGCTGCGGCACACGCCGTTAAATTGGCTAAACACTTAAATTGTAATGTGCTGCTATTACATATTGTAAAAAGAGAGTCGGAACGTGCTGATGCTGAGCAGAGATTACAAGAAGCAGCAGAAAAAATTAACCAAAATTACAACATCATGCCACTTACCCAGATTGTAGTTGGCGATATATTTAGAAGTATCGGACAATTTACCTCTGACAGCAAAAATGATATTAACATGGTGGTAATGGGAACTCATGGTATGAGAGGCATGCAAAAAATAACTGGCAGCTGGGCTTTGAAAGTTATCGCCAGCTCAACAGTCCCATTTATTGTAGTGCAAGACATGCCTTCAGAAAAGAAACTTACCGACATTGTGTTTCCAGTAGACTTTAGAGCAGAAAACAAAGAAAAGCTAGTTTGGGCTATAAACCTCGCTCAATATTTTACTTTAAAAATTCACATATTTAAAGAACTTGTTGAGGATCAGCTACATTTGAAAAAGATAAACTCAAACTTACTATTTGCAGATAAGTTTTTGTCAAAGTATGGCATTGAATATGAAATACATACTGCAAAATCGAAAGGTAATTTTGAAACACAGTTGGTTGATTTTGCAATAGATATTAACGCCGATTTAATCTTAGTGATGACGACTAAAAACATTGGCTTTACCGACTACGTTTTTGGAGCAAGTGAGCAATCCATAATTGCCAACAACGCTAAAGTGCCTATTTTATGTGTTAATCCACGAAAAGATCTTGCAGGCTCAAGTTCCTGGTAAATATTTGAAACACAACTAATAATTTGTTGTCTTGTGTCCGAAATAGAGAATTAATAAACTCCATTTCGGACATTTTATTTATATTTGTAAGCCATACTAATTTCTCCACACTAGCCGTACTATGATAAAACAGAAACCAAAGATCCCTTCGTGCAATGAATGTGTTTCTGACATGAGTAGTCTATTCAGACATCTCACCAACGAGCAGTTAGAGACACTTAATTATGATAAAAGTTGTCAGTTTTACCATCGTGGCGATTATGTGTTTCACGAAGGAAATAGGGCAACAGGTTGTTACTGTATATATTCTGGAGTTGTCAAATTATACAAAACCGGAATTGAAGGGAAAAAACAGATAATAATTTTAGCAAAAAAAGGAGATATTATTGGTTATCGTTCAGTTATAGCAGCAGAACCATTTTGCACAACCGCACAAGTTCACGAAGATGCTTCACTCTGTTTTATTCCTTCTGACGTTATTCACAAGCTTATACAACAAAATCATGCTTTTAGCCTTGCAATGCTAAAATTGGTATGCAAAGAGCTTGGAGAGGCAAACAACATAATTACAGATATTGCACAGAAAACTGTTAAAGAGAGATTGGCAGAGGCACTTTTAGTACTTCAATCTTCGTTCGGAAATGACACAGATGGTTTTTTACGCATTACGCTTACACGCGAAGAGTTATCGAATATTGTTGGGACTGCAACAGAGTCGGTAATAAGACAACTGTCTGATTTCAAGAGCGATAGACTTATTGAACTTTGTGGTAGAAAAATAAAACTACTAAATATTAAGCAATTAGAGCGTTACGCTAATATGCCATAAGCAATTAGCAATGAACAATGTGCAATTAACAATTAATCAATTGATTATCATCAATTGCCACGACTTTTAAGTCGTGGAACAGATTGACACATGTTTATGGGATTTAGCCCAAGTTTAAAGATACCGCCTTAGAATATTGAACGTGAGCCATATTCTGATGATAGTTGCTTTTTAATCTGATTTATTCTGTTCAGTTTATCAAAAACTATTGCAAGCTCCTCTTCTTGAATATTGGGGTCTTTTAATTTTTTAGACAATTCCTTTTGTAATCGTTTAAGTCTTCGCCACTTATACTCGTTTGTGATTTTGTGAATTGCTTTTGCAAGCTGTAGCTCTTCGGCAACTGGATTTATTGTGTCTCGCTCCCATATTTTTGAAAGAGTGTGTCCGGGTGCTAGTATTTCAGAGGCTTTTATTGAAATCTCTATTTCTGGATTATGGGTAAAGTAGTATCGCGAGAGTGGCACATTCTTCTTTAACGAATCGCTATAAATGGAGAAAATTTTTGCTAAAGTACTGTCGAGCGGCACCATATCGTCACGTTCAAGCTCTTCAACAATAAACTCAGCTACAGTAATATAGGTCTGGCTTTTCGACTCAATATCAGATTCAACTGTAAAAACATCACGCTCGCCATATTCGAGCATAAAACGAATTAATTCAATTTCTGTTACGGCAATCTCATTGTATACGGAGCTGGTTTTTCCCATTTTTCCAACATCAGATGTTTCTGCTGAAACAGCCTCATCGGGTTTTATTTGACTTTCGCTCTGAGCCTTAAGAAATTCCTTTTGGTCGCGCTTTTTTATGATTTTATTCGTAGCACTGTGTAAAACATCTTCGGAAATATCCAACATACGGCTACACTCCTGAATATAAACACTACGCGTAATCATATTTGGAATACACGATATTGATTGCACTATATCATTGACCATCGACGCTTTTTTAATAGGATCGCCTTTGGCATCATCAAGCATCAACTTAACTTTAAAGCGGATAAAGTCGGTTTCATTCTTGTTTATGTAATCAACAAACGCACTTGCGCTGTTTTTGCGCGCAAACGAGTCAGGGTCTTCTCCATCGGGCAAAAGACACACTTTAACGTTTAACCCTTCGGTAAGAATCATGTCAATACCGCGCAACGAAGCCTTAATCCCTGCACTATCGCCATCGTAAAGGACTGTCAGATTTTGCGTAAAACGTCTAATAAGGCGTATCTGTTCGGTAGTTAACGATGTTCCTGACGAGGCTACTACGTTTTCTACTCCACACTGGTGCATACTTAAAACATCGGTATATCCCTCGACAAGAAAACAGGAGTCGTTTTGAGTTATCGCTCTGCGGGACTGGTAGATACCATACAGTACTTTACTTTTTTGATATAAAACTGTTTCAGGCGAATTTAAATATTTGGCTATGTTGCTCTCCTTTTGCATAGTACGCCCACCAAAGCCAATTGTTTGCCCCGTTATTCCCTGAATGGGAAATATTACTCTGTCATAAAAGCGGTCGTAAAGGGTACCATTTCTCTCAATCGACATACCACTTTCAGTTAAAACATCAGCTTTAAATCCCTTTTTTAGTGCGGCTTGCGAAAAGGCTCTACGATCTGATGGGCTGTATCCCAACTGAAAACGCTCTATAATAACGTCCGTAAATCCGCGTTCGCGAAAATAACTAAATCCTATATTTTGCCCCTCTTGAGTTTTGTGCAACTGCTCTTTAAACCAATCGTTTGCAAAGCTTATCAACACTTGTTGGGCTTCACGTTTGTTTTTTTGGATAATCTGCTCGGGATCGGGTTCGGTCTCCTCAATCTCGATATGATATTTTTTTGCCAAAAACTTCAGTGCCTCGACATAAGTCATGTTTTCGTGCTCCATAACAAAACCCACAACATTTCCCGACTTCCCACAACCAAAACATTTAAAGATACTCTTCGCGGGCGATACAGTAAAAGATGGTGTGCGTTCATTGTGAAAAGGACAACTGCCAAGATAGTTCGCCCCACGTTTTTTCAACGAAACAAACTCGCCAATGACCTCAACTATATCGGCACGCTCATAGATTCTATCAATGGTAAGTCTATCAATCATTTACTGTAGATTTTAACGCAAACGGTAAATTTACATTACTATGGAAAACTTATAACATTTTCTTTAATTGCAACGACACATCAAACAGCGCTAACTGCGGATAAACATTTCGTTCTATATGGTAAATTGCATCGTTTAACAACTTATAAATTGCTCTTGCTTGTTGAAAATTTATATCGAGCTTTACTGCACTTGTTGCACTGTCAGACAGGATTTTATTATCAGACGGTGCTACTGTTTCTATGATATTACGTCTGATATTGTGCGTAATATAGCTAAGAAACTCAATGTAAGAATTCATACCTCTGTCCAATTGTGTATTTATAAAATCCCAAATCTCTACAGTTTGCTCATTCTTACTTAGTTGTATAAACTTATTAAAGTTTTCGATATTTTGCTGAAGCTCATCGACTTTGTCGAACAGTTCGATTGAACGCGCCAAATCGCCCTCAGCGAAAAATGCCAAGTCTGTGGCTTTTGCGCTGTCTATTTGATAGTTAGCTGATAAATAGTTGGCTACTTCGGCTACATCAATCGGAGGGATATTTACGATTTGCGTACGGCTAAGAATCGTTTGCAGCAGTTGTTCCGGCTGTGCTGCGATTAAAAAGAAGTATGTATTTTGTGGTGGCTCTTCTAAAATCTTCAAAATCTTGTTAGCAGTTACGTCGTTCATTTTTTCAGCCATCCAGATTATCATTATTTTGTGATAACCCTCGAAGCTTTTCATGCTTAGCTTGCGATTTATCAGATCGCTTTCGTCTTTATAAATAGTTCCTTTGCTGTTCTCGGTGGCGATTTCGCGTATCCAATCGTTGCTTGTGGCATAGGGCGTTGCTAACAGAAATTTGCGCCATTCTACTAAATAACTGTCAGATACAGGATCTTTGCCTTTTTTATTTACAACAGGAAAAATAAAATGAACGTCGGGGTGCACAAGTTTGTCAAACTTCTTGCACGAAGGGCACTCACCGCAAGCATCTTCTTCGGAACGCTCGCGACACATAATGTAACGCGACATCGCCAAAGTTATCGGCAAACATCCATGCCCCTCTTTCCCTGCGAGTAGCGTTGCATGCCCCAATCGTCCGTTTGTAAACGAGTTTCGAAGCTTTTGTACAATATCCTGCTGACCAACTATTTCCTTAAAAAACATCTGTTTTATTTTTATGCAACAAAGTTAATCTTTTCTTACAGTTTTTAAATATCAAACGCTCGACTTTTACCTTTCTCCTTGTTCCTTTAACCTTTTTACAATAATCAATTCATTAACTCCTCAAATTACACTATCTTTGAGGTTTGATAAATTAATAATTTTAAAGAGAGGGTTATATTCCCTGAAATTATTTAATTTTATATCGGAAATTGATTCTCATACCGATTGGACAGCTACTATAGTCCAAACTTCACTATCGTTCGTTTGAACTATGTATCTGTAACATCGGCATTTACAAATGTTATTATAAACCAAAAAACTTAACATAATGTACGCAATTGATAATTACAACTTTAAAGGGAAAACTGCCATTGTCAGAGTCGATTTTAATGTTCCCATTGATTCTGCCGGCGTAATAACTGACAGCACCAGAATAAAAGCTGCTTTGCCAACAATAAACAAAATCCTGGCAGACGGCGGAGCGGTGGTGCTTATGTCTCATCTCGGACGACCCAAAGGCAACCCCGAAGCAAAATATTCGCTAAAACCTGTCGCCGAATACTTGCAAACTTTGGTTAAAAACAGAGTTAATTTTATTGACGACTGTATCGGAGAAAAAGTGTTGACAGCTAAAACAAAACTTAACCCGGGCGAAATTTTAGTTTTAGAAAACCTACGTTTTTACAAAGACGAAGAGGCTGGTAATCCGACATTTGCACGCGATTTAGCATCGGGAATGGACGTTTACGTTAACGACGCTTTCGGCACGGCACACCGTGCACACGCAAGCACAAGCGTTATTGCAGACTTTTTCAAATCGGACAAGATGTTCGGTTATCTGATGGAAAATGAGCTTAATGCAATGGACAAAGTACTCCATTCGGCTGAGAAACCATCGGTAGCGATTATTGGTGGAGCTAAAGTCAGTAGCAAAATTGAGATTATGGAAAACCTGCTTTCGAGAGTCGATGCTTTGATAATCGGTGGCGGAATGGCTTACACATTTCTTAAAGCTCAGGGCAAAAACGTTGGCAAATCATTGGTTGAGGACGACCATATAGATACAGCTAAATCCATTTTAGAAACAGCCAAAAGCAAAGGCGTACAGATACTTTTGCCTGTCGATAGCCTTAACGCTGATGAGTTTAAAAATGAGGCTGTTATAAAAATCACGTCAACTGACAATATCCCTGCAAATATGATGGGATTGGATATAGGACCTAAATCTATTGAGCTGTTCAGCAATTTAATTCAAAAATCAAAAACTATTCTCTGGAATGGACCAATGGGCGTTTTTGAAATGGATAATTTCGCCAAAGGAACGATAGAGATTGCGAAAAGCATTGCCAAAGCAACCTCGGCAGGCTCGTATAGCCTTGTGGGTGGCGGCGATAGCGTTGCAGCTGTAAACAAATTCAACCTGTCTGATAAAATAAGCTACGTGTCAACAGGTGGCGGTGCCATGCTTGAGTATATGGAGGGCAAAGTTTTACCGGGTGTTGCTGCAATACGAAAATAGATATCTGAAAATAAAACTATTAGAAAAATAGTACATTTAGCGTGTTAGTTTGTTCAGGATTGTGAGCAATTTAACACGCTTCTTGATTGTATATTCCATTATAAAAGATAATTTTGCACGTTCAAAAAAACAAAACGACTAAACTTAAAACGAGATGTACAGAACACATACTTGCGGAGAACTTAGAATAGACAATATAAACAACAACGTTATCCTTGCCGGCTGGATACAGCGAATTAGGAATCTTGGTTCCATGACCTTTATTGATCTTCGTGACAGATACGGCATTACGCAAATCATAGTTGACCAAAACTCGTCTGATGACGTAAAAAAGCAGTTAGACGTTCTTGGGCGCGAATTTGTAGTACAGATACATGGAACGGTTTCGGAACGCTCCTCTAAAAACCCGAAAATAGCAACCGGCGATATCGAGGTGATTTGCAAGAAAATAGTGGTTTTAAACAGCTCGGCTACACCGCCGTTTACCATTGAGGAGGAGAGCGATGGCGGAGACGAGTTGCGAATGAAATATCGTTATCTCGATTTAAGACGTGCGCCACTGCAACGCAACATTTTGTTACGTCATAAAATGGCGCAGGTGGTTCGTAACTATCTAAGTGACATTGGTTTTATTGAGATAGAGACACCTGTTCTGATAAAATCAACTCCAGAAGGGGCGCGCGACTTTGTTGTACCGTCGAGAATGAACCCTACACAGTTTTACGCATTGCCACAATCGCCACAACAGCTAAAACAGCTGCTGATGATTGCTGGCTATGACCGTTATTTTCAGATAGTTAAGTGCTTCCGCGATGAAGACTTACGAGCCGACCGTCAACCCGAATTTACACAGATTGACTGCGAAATGGCTTTCGTAGAGCAACATGATGTGTTGGAAACTTTCGAGGGCATGACACGACACTTGTTCCGCGAAATATTGAACGTTGATACAGAGGAATTTCCCCGTATGCCCTACAGCGAGGCTATTGAAAAATATGGAAGCGACAAGCCAGATATCCGTTTTGGAATGACACTGAACGATATAACAGAATTGGCGCAGGGCAAAGAGTTTGTTGTATTCAATTCGGCAGAGTCGGTAATAGCAATATGCGTTGAAAACTGCGCCGACTACACAAGAAAGCAACTCGACGAGCTTACCGAATTTGTTAAACGTCAACAAATTGGAGCAAAGGGCATGGTTTACGTGAAGTACAATTCAGACGGCACTTTAAAATCATCGGTTGACAAGTTCTACACCGAATCGGATTTAAAATCGTGGGCTGAGGCTTGCAACGCAAAACCGGGCGACCTGCTCTTGATTTTGTCGGGAGAACGCAGTAAAACGCCGATACAGATGGGCGCTTTACGTCTCGAAATGGGCAACCGTTTGGGATTGATGGACAAACACAACTTTAAACCGCTTTGGGTTGTCGATTTTCCACTGTTAGAGTGGGACGATGAGACAAACAGGTATCATGCTATGCATCACCCATTTACATCTCCAAAGCCCGAAGATATTCCACTTTTGGAACAGGATCCGGGCAAAGTTCGCGCAAACGCATACGACTTAGTAATAAACGGTGTCGAGATTGGTGGCGGTTCTGTTCGGATTTTTGACAGTAGCTTGCAGGCAAAAATGTTTTCCGTATTAGGTTTTACACCCGAACAGGCTGAAAATCAATTTGGTTTCTTAATGAATGCCTTTAAATATGGTGCACCTCCACACGCAGGGATTGCCTTTGGATTTGACCGTTTAGTAAGTCTCTTTGCAGGATTAGACTCGATACGCGATGTTATTGCTTTCCCCAAAAACAACTCTGGTCGTGACGTAATGATGGACGCACCCTCAGAAATAAGCGAGGAGCAACTTAAAGAGTTGTTTATCTTGATTCACAAAAAACAGTAGATGCACAGTACTTTCTGATGGTTAGTGTATCGCTTTTATATTATTAAAAATATTAACTAAATACATTGTTTAATTCTAAAGACTATTAAAAAATGAAGTACTTAAAATTATTTTTGCATTGCCTGATCTTTTCGGGACTTTTCACTTTTTATTCTTGTAAAAAAGAAGAATTTAAAACTACAAACAGTGACAATGTGCAACATCTTAAATCGTCCGCTTCTTTTAGTCGGGAGACGAGAACGGCCCAACCTACCATTTTGGGCAGACAAAAGGAAAATCCTTTCTCGGTTGAAAATATGAGAATTGCATTAGACACACTAATTGCTTACGCAAAAACTTCTGATTCCATTGGAATAAATCCAGAATTAGCAAGACAAGTAAGAATCATACCAACAGACTTATATGTCCGTTTTTTGCCAGCTGACAGTACTCAGTATAACAAATTGATTGCAGATACAAACCTTGTTTTGTTTGATATTCCACTTGACTATGAAATAAAGCAATTGGGCGATTACTATCACGATCCAAGTTCGACAACACCGTATACATGGTATTATACTACAGTAAAGCCAGGGTATAGACCACCAGCAGGAATTAATTATGAACTACTTTCAGAATTATTTATTATTGAAAATAGTCCTGACTATACAGAAGAAATTATCGAAGGTACTACTGAAATTCCGAGAGGTTCAAGTGGCGGATCTGTTATAGACCAAAATATTTGTAACGCCCTGTATGCTATCTCTTTTACCTTAACCGGAAATGAAGATGAATTATCACAGGACACAGAGCCGACCCCAAGAGCAACTACCACCAATTGCACAAAAAAATGCATCGGGAAAAGCTGGTGGAAAGTGTGTTGGACAGTTTGCGATACCTACTATAATCCTGACGGTTATATTAAGGTGGAAACCCCATCCGGCGATGTTGGTTTCAAGGGTGTAAAAGTTCGTATGTGGAGATGGTTTTCTTACGCAGATGCAATCACAAACTCGAGTGGCTACTATTATTGTACAGCACGCTTCAATAAAATTTTAGTTGGTAATAGCATTAACTATAAACTTATTTATGAATGCAAAAGAGACAATAACAGTTGGACATTTAACAAATCAATTGCCGGAGCAGCATGTCTATGGCGTGACTCTTATGGCTTGGGATTCCATAGTCCTGACGGACACTCCATGACATTCTGTACAAACAGCGACTACTGGGGACGCGCAGTTTTAAGCAATGCTATTTACGATTATATAGGTTATGCTGTAGTAGATGGGATTGCTTTACCTCCTGCACATTTGGATATAGCAGACAAACAGTCAAATAAACTTACATCTTCTGCACCACTGCTAAAAAACCATGTAAACTGGAGTTTGGTTTACGCATACCCAAATTTTTGGGGCGTTGTTGGTACAATAGTTGGTTACGCTAGTTTTGTTACTTATGGTTGGGCTCTACCAGATTTAATTTTACGTTACACAAAAGATATAATTAAGTACAATAAAATTATATCAATCGTTTGGCACGAGTTAACGCATGCCAGCCAACTTCAAAGAATGAAAAGCGAAAAAGGTTATTTATGGGCTTCTGATTATTGGAGTGCTAATGTTTATCAACAAGCAAGCAATGCTTTAAACAGTCCTGATGAAAATTCTTATGGCAATAAAGGTGATGAGCGTTGGCAAATAATTGCTTTATCTGAAGGGTGGGCTAATTATAGAGAGTGGAAATTAGCTAAAGATAAATTAGGATGGAATGCCATTACTGAACAGTATTGGCATGAAACACCATGGTATCCGTCTTACTATACTGACTTTAATTTAGGATTTCCACATTGTTATATGAAAGTGTTTGAATCTCTCGAAAACATAGGATGTTCATATAGCAATATTGAGAAAGCCCTATGCACATACTCAGTAAGTGGTTTTAAAAATATTTTAAAAGGGTACTACCCTAATCTATCAAATCAAATTCAAAACATTATACAACCTTATGAATAAGCATTTAATTATCATTGCTCTATGTTGCGGAATTGTTTCGGGCTGCATAAAAGGAAAGTATCATTATTTTACAGAAGTCCTCACGTTAAGAAATGAAACACCTAATAATATTTGTTTCTATTTTGAAAGCACATTCGGTTCAGACACACTTTTTGCAAAAGGTATAGATACTGTATCATACAGCCATACTGAGGAAATATATGTTGAATCTCACATAGCTGGAAGTACACCACATTACATACCTATTCACTTAATAACATTGTACGAATTGTATAATATAACTGACACTTTAAGTTATGTTTTAAAGATAGGCGGAGAATCTATATGTTCTTCCCTTGATTCAGTTTTTTTAAATCATATTATGTTTTCTAAAACAATAAATGGAACACATAGGGTGAAAGAACATATCATAAAATACGATTCATATATTGATACCGTAATGTCGAAAGACTATTCAATGCTTGAAAAGTTTCCAGAATATTATTCAAAGAAATAACCAAAAAACTCTCTCTATCAAACATATGGTTGAGAGAGTTTTTATAATATTGTTTTATGAATAAATACTTAATTATCACTGTTTTATGCTGCGGAATTGTTTCAGGTTGCACGAAAAAGAGAGAGGCTTCTGTAATATTGAAATATACAGTTATTAATGAATCTCAAAAGTTGATTATTTTTTCTGCAACCACCGACGTTGGCTATAAAGAAGTAGAAATAAAGAACAATAGTGTTGGAGAAATAGAATTTATTAAAAAAGAAAAATTAAAAGATGATGGAGGTTGGACTATCTACGGAGGCAATGGTGATCCTATACACGCAATGGTGGATATAAATTTGAAAATTAGCTGTATATATAACATTTTTGACACATCTCGCTATTGTTTTGAACCACATCAACAACAATATGAACCTATAGACTCAATGTTCCTGAATGGAACAGATTCTAAAATTTCAGGCACTGCTTGGAACGTAATTGAACATATTAATATAACGATACAAAACAATCTGTTAGACATTATGTGTAAAGACTATTCAATGCTTGAAAAGTTTCCAGAATATTATTCAAAAAAATAACTATAGTACTCTCTCAATCAAAACAAATGGTTGGGAGAGTATTAAACTCCTAAACAATTGATTATGAGAAAAACATATTACCCAATCATATAAAATTATACTTAAAACATTACTCCACATTAATTATGCGTAAAATATTGTTAATACTTATGGTTTTTATCACTCTTTTTAGTAGCTGCGAAAAAGAGGTAAATACGTCATTTCGACTTGTTAAAGTTCTGATTAACAAGACAAATAGAGATTTAATATATTTTGTAAATACCAATGTTTCAAAAGATTCAAAGATATCTTTTGGAAATGACAGTATTAGTTTAATATTTGTTAAAAACAGCAAAACAAATTTGCCACCAATTGGTCCTTATTACATTGATGTAGAAAATGTGGCTGTAGAAAAAGAGGTGATTTTTAATCTTAGTGACACTAGTTTTTTTGAATTTAATCAAAACAGACTGTCTTGGAGTGAAAAAGACTCTTTATATTGGGCAAATATGTCATTAGAAGCAAAAGGAACTACTTTTAATACTGAGCATACTGAAACTTTACAATATTCAGACGAGCTGTTAGACATTATGTGTAAAGACTATTCAATGCTTGAAAAGTTTCCAGAATATTATTCAAAAAAATAACTAAATCACTCTCAATCAAACAAATGATTGAGAAAATATAACAACACTAAAACAGCTAATTATGGAAGAAAGCATGCTACAGCTGCACCCCGGCTTGATTATAGGATTTGCAATTGCAATAATCGCAATGCTTGCAATAGACCTTGGCGTTGCCAACAAAACAAGCCACGTTATCTCAACTAAAGAGGCGGCAATATGGACAATTATCTGGATATCAATGGCAATGCTCTTCTCAGGCGTTGTATATTTGGTATATAACAACGATGGACACGAAATAGCTGTCGAGAAGTTTACACAGTTTCAGGCTGCGTACTGGATTGAAAAAGCCCTCTCGGTTGATAACCTGTTTGTTTTTATTCTGATTTTCTCTTTTTTCAAGGTTCCCAAAAAGTTGCACCATAAGGTTCTGTTCTGGGGGATTATTGGAGCCGTTGTTTTCAGAGCAATTTTTATTTTTACAGGCGTTTGGTTAATTAACCTTTCATATCTTCCCGAATTTTCTATCGGTAGCTGGAAATTTTGTTTAGACCCAACAAATCACGATCTATCAGTCAACTGGGAGAACAAAGAGTTTTTCAGAATAAATGTTTTAATGACACTCTTCGGGATTTTCCTTATAGTTGCAGGGATAAAAGCCTTAATTGAAACTATTAAAGGGAAACATACTGATAGCGATTTTGATAATTCACCAGGAGCTAAATTGGTAAAAAGACTTTACAAAGTGAGTGATGATTACGATGGTGAAAAGTTTTTTACTGTTAAAAACGGTGTCAAATATGCCACGCCTCTATTGGTGGTTGTAGTAATTATCGAGTTTTCCGATATACTGTTTGCAGTTGACTCAATACCAGCTGTTTTCGCAATATCTAAAGACCCGTTTATACTTTACACATCGAATATTTTTGCGATTCTTGGTCTCCGTTCGCTATATTTTCTGTTAGAAAATCTACAGGATAGATTTAGCAAACTACCCTACGGACTATCAATTATCTTAGCTTTTATTGGCACTAAAATGATAATATCTCCGTGGTACGAAATGAAATCAACGGTATCTTTAACAATAGTCGGAAGTATATTAGTATTATCAATTGTATTGTCGTTTCTTTCTCCAAAAAAGGAGTTAAACGTTTCTGAAACAACGGAATAGAGTATTAATAACTACGATTTAAAAACAAATTAGTACATTTGTCATGTGCTAATAAGGAAAAATTGTAATCGCTAATACCAATGACAGATTTTTGGCAAAAGTTATCGAACGAGTTTACTCTGCCGCTGCAAGATCCTATTTTGGTATTTTCGCTTATACTTTTTATAATACTGCTATCGCCCATTATCCTACGCCGATTTAATATTCCTGGAATTATTGGATTAATTATTTCTGGAGTGATAATAGGTCCTTATGGCTTAAACATATTGGAGAACAATTCGGCAATAGACCTCTTTTCTACAATTGGGCTTCTTTATATAATGTTTATTGCCGGGTTAGAGTTAGATATTGCAGAATTTAAGGCAAATCGTAATAAAAGCATTCTTTTCGGTTTTTTTACTTTTACAATACCGTTGGGAGTAGGCTTCCCTGTCTGCTACCATTTATTAGGATACGATTTTAATGCTAGTTTATTAACGGCAAGCATGTTTGCTACCCATACGCTGGTTGCATATCCAATTGTTAGCAAGTTAGGAATATCAAAAAACCAAGCTGTAGCTGTTACAGTAGGTGGTACTATACTTACAGACACAGCTGTTTTAATATCCCTTGCAGTTATTGTTGGCGGTGCTCAAGGAACTATAGACAGCAAGTTTTGGCTCAGACTAGGCATTTCGCTTGCTATTTTCACAGCAATAATGTTTTTCATAATTCCAAGATTAGCAAAATGGTTTTTTAGAAAATTGGAGAGTGAAAAACATTCGCACTATATTTTTGTACTGGCAGTTGTGTTCTTTGCCGCATTCCTTGCCGAAGTTGCCGGATTAGAGCCTATTATCGGCGCATTTGCCGCAGGACTAGCGTTAAATAAACTTATCCCAAGCTCTTCGTCATTGATGAATAGAATTGAGTATGTTGGCAACTCCCTTTTTATTCCCTTTTTTCTGATAAGCGTAGGAATGATAGTCGATGTGAGCGTTATCCTGAACGGACCGATGGCACTAGTAATTGCAGGAACGCTCTCTGTAGTTGCAATATTTGGCAAATGGCTGGCTGCACTAATAACACAACTAGCTTTTAAATATTCAAAAGCACAACGACAACTAATTTTTGGACTCAGTAGCTCACATGCTGCAGCAACGCTTGCCGTTATCTTGGTTGGATACGAGGCTGGTATTATAGACGACAATATTCTTAACGGTACAATTATTCTAATACTTATAACTTGTGTAGTTGCGACTTTTGTTACCGAAAAAGCCGCTAAAAAAATTGTTTTAGAGACAGAAAATAGTGACACCGATATAGAAAAATCCATCGGCATACATAAAGAACATATTTTACTACCCGTTGAAAAATTCGATAATATAGGCACACTGCTCGAATTTGCTATTTTGATAAAAAACAAAAAATCAGAAAATCCAATATCAATTCTTTCTGTTGTAAGTAACGATACAGAGGCAGGAATAAAAATTATGAAAACACGCGAAAAACTTGAAGAGTTTGTAAAACAGGCTGCTGCTTCTGAGACAAAGGTTGACATAATTACAACTATAGACTATAATCCAATAAGCGGAATGAGCCGGATAGCAAGAGAGATATTGGCAGACATAATTGTACTGGATTGGCCCGACAGAACTAATTTTTTTGAGAGATTGCTTGGCGAAAAGATTGACTCAATAATAAGCAATACCGATAAAACACTGTTTATCTGTCATTTCGAAAAACCGTTGGTTTCACACAAAAGAATGGTGGTTGCTGCTCCGCCATTTTCCGAACATGAAAACGGATTTAATATATGGATAACCAAAACTCTACTGCTCGCCAAAGAGCTTAGCATACCGGTTAAACTTATATGTAACGAATCAACAGAAAAGGCTATCGATAAAATAATAAAAAAGGCTAAACTATCAGTTAAAACAAACATGAGTCTTTTTTCCGACTGGGAAGATTTTCTTGTTATTTCACGTAAAATAGATAAAGACGATTTGATTATATTGGTATCAGCACGCAGGGGAGCGCCTTCACACATAGGCGTTTTGGATAGAATGCCCTCAAGATTAGAAAAATATTTTGCGAATAACAACAGAGTTATAATATATCCGCAACATATCAATATTTATAGGACTTTGGAGCACTATAAAGGGATTTCATCAGAGCCATTACACAAAGGTATTAAAGCAGCGCGAAAAATTAGAAGAGGTATTGGCTCGGTATTAAAAAGAAATTAAAACTATTAATTGTCAGGCCTCACAAAATAATACTTGAAACTGAAGTTTTCAGTACCCCTAGTTAATACTACATATAACGAGTTTCAAGCTCAATTTACGAATCATTTTTTTCAATATTTTCTTTTAAAACTGGCACTAATTGCATATCTTTATTAACTTGATTAGTATTCATTTTTAATATAAAATGATGTAAAATCATACTATTCAGCTACTTATATTACACTATTAATCAAAGAAATAAAAAGATATTAGACACCATTCTGAATATGCAAAAACTAATCACAACGATATGCATTCGGTTTATTAGTCAAAAAACTGGATTGTTAAAAGATGAAATTCAACTTTCTCTGCAAGAAATAGGCGAATTTTCGAGTGTTGACAGAGCCTATATTTTTTTATATGATTTTGTTAAAGATATACAAACCGTTACTTTCGAATGGTGTGCCAAAGGCATTTCAAGTAAAAAAAAGAACTTTACAGATATACAAAATGCTTTAACACCTGAGTTAACACTACATCACAAACAGGGCAAAATAAGCTATATAAATGACGTGTCATTGTTAAACAACGATTCTACATTAAAGAAACTGTTGATAAAAGAATCGGTTAAATCATTAATTACAATTCCTCTCTGTTTTGAAAACACCTGCTTTGGTTATTTGGGATTTGATTCCATCAAAAAACAGAGACAATGGAATGAAGAAGAAATCTCTGCCTTAAAGCTATTTGCCAACCTACTTGTTAACGTGCGAATAAAAGAAAAGTATGGCAATTGTATCATTGAGGCAAAATCTGAAGCTGAACAAAACGAAAAGAAGATAAGAAACCTAATTGAACACTCCCCGATTGGTATTCTTAACGTATTGCCCAGCGGCATTATTACAGAGTTAAATGAAGCCACAGTAAATATTTTAGGATCTCCGACAAAAGAACATACAAAAAGAATAAACGTACTGACAGCCAAATTCCTTATTGACTCAAGATTTACAGCTAATTTTATAAAATGCGTTGAAGAAAAAAAATTAATAAAAGATGAAACAAAATATCGCAGTGTTTGGAGCAAAGAAAGCTACCTGCGATATTACTTAAATCCAATACTTGTTAATGATACTGTCCAAAGCGTATACGTCAGCATTGAAGATATAACCGAAATATACAAAGCCAGACTCAAATTAGTAGAACTCAAAGAAAAAGCAGAGGAAAGTGATAGACTAAAATCAATGTTTCTTGCTAACATGAGTCACGAAATAAGAACACCAATGAACGGCATAGTAGGTTTTGCAGAACTACTCAAAGAACCTAATATTTCTGAAGAAAAAAAGAGACACTTCATCGAAATTATAAACTCAAATGCTTACCATCTACTCGACTTGATTAATGATATTATTGATATTTCAAAAATTGAAGCTGGACAAGTAGATTGCAATTTAAGCGAAGTCAATCTTAATTCGCTAATTGATGAGATAAATGACATGTGGCAGCCAATAGCCCAAGAGAAAAACATAAAATTAACAAATATCACAACTTTTAGCAACTCTCAAAGCGGAATTATTACTGACGCATTAAAACTCAAACAAATCATTATTAACTTGATTTCTAATGCAATAAAGTTTTCAGATGACGGAAAAGTAGAATATGGATACTATTTAAAAAACAGAGAACTATTATTTTTCGTAAAAGACACAGGCAAAGGAATACCCGCTGAATATGTTGACAAAATATTTGAACGCTTTTATCAATTAGATAACCTGCCCCAAGACAGCCGTACCGGATCTGGACTAGGTCTACCAATTAGCAGCGCGTACGTACAACTGCTTGGTGGCAAAATATGGCTTGATACAGAACTAGGGAAAGGAACAACATTTTACTTCACAATACCATACAAACCTACTACTACAACACAATTGACTGACACTAATTTAAAATATTATGAAGATCTTGACTGGTCAAACAAAACCATTCTTCTTGCCGAAGATGATATCTCTAACAACATATATATTGCAGAAGTACTACGTAAAACAAAAGTAAATATCATTATAGCAAAAACAGGTCAAGAAGCTATTGACAAAGTAAAATCTGAAAAACAGATCGACTTAATATTGATGGACATAAAAATGCCCGTAATTGACGGATTAACAGCCACAAAAGAGATATTAAAAATAAATCAAAATATTCCGGTTATAGCCCAAAGTGCTTACGCCTTTGCAGAAAACGTTGATAATGCTAAAAAGGCAGGCTGCGTAGATTTTATCTCCAAACCAACTAAATCAACAGAACTAATATCCAAGATAACTAAACATTTACGTTAAATGCTAGAAGCGAAGTACAAGTATCTTGTACTAACTTAAATTTCAGATTTTTGATTTTAATATAGTAGCCCCGACAGGAATCGAACCTGTATCTAAAGTTTAGGAAACTTCTATTCTATCCATTGAACTACGGGGCCTCAATAAAAGAAAGGAGTGCAAATATATTCATTTTTTTCAAAAGCCCGAAAAGAACTCAAAAGTGTTTTATGTAGAGACGTCACATTGTGGCGTCTCAATAATGCCATAATTTCCAAACAACTAACCTCAAACTACTTTTACCTTACTCCTTTTACCTTGCTCCTTTCACCTTTTACCTTTTACCTTCACTAAAACTGCTGCAGCACGCGATGTGAAAACAAATCTCCTATAGGTAAATGCATTTGGTAATATGAAAGCAGCCGATTCAATACAACCTGCCTTTGAGCCCTCGTAAGCTTTATATTTGAAAAATCCGTTATTGAAGTATCTTTTAGTCTGTCAAGTAAAACTCCGATATCTTCGTTGTCATAACTCTGAGAAACGCTAAATCCAAACGTTGGGTAAATTCCCAAATATTTTGAAAAATGCACCATAAAACTCAAGTGAAAACAACTCCACGTATCACGTGATTGATCAAACAACTCTATTGAGCTTACGATAAAATCAAACAACACTTTATTGGCAACTTGCTCGCGCAATGTTTTAGAAAGCAACTCGGAAATAAATAAACATATAAATGTCTTCCCATGATTAAACGGAATATCTATAAAGGGCTTCCAAAGCTGAACCGCCTTAATCCGTCGCATATCAGAATAACGGCTACCATAAAAACTGATTTCTACCAAAAAAAGAGGTTGAAACAGAACATTGTTTTTTAACGATTTTGATTTCTTTGATGTAATAAAGCTCAAACGTCCGTATTCAGAAGTGTAAGCGTGGACTATTGCCTGAGAATCACTATAATCTACAACCTGTAAAATAATTGCCTTGGTGCTCTCCAACTCCATTCTGGAAAATTTTATCGGTGCTACAAATATAAGTCTTTTTCGGTTCTTATTTGCCCAAAGTAGTGACCGAGCATGCATTGTCTTTACAAAGCGTTAATACTCAAATCATTGCCCATCGACTGCAAATTACCAATTGATTTCTTGTTTAGATTAAAGCCCATAAATAGTGTATCACAAACTTATCCAAGACTTAAAAAAAACACAGCTTTCAGTTAATAATCAGATAGTTAACTGCTAATATACAACTACTAATTGTTAATTGTTCATTGCTAATTGTTAATTACTTTCAACTTTTAACTCAAAATTAGTTAACTTTGTGGGTTAAACAATTAAGATTTCCCGTGTATGGAACAAAATATATATAAGAAAAATGATATTCAACAAACAGAAGAAAACCCTAACAGACCAAAGTTTACAGCAAATTTCGGTAAACTAAATGTACACAGCTGGTTATACAACAAGCCTACTATTCCACTAAAAAAGGATGTTGTTGAGGTTGCATTTAAAAACACGCGAAAAGAGTTTTTTCACAATGTTAACAATTTGAATCTCAAAATAGGAGATATTGTAGCTGTAGAGGGCTCTCCTGGTCATGATATTGGTACAGTTTCTCTTACTTCGGAAGTAATTCCAGAGCAACTACGTAAATATAACCTTTCATTAGATTCAGAGTTCAAGAAAGTATATCGTAAAGCTAAGCCTTCCGATATCGAAAAGTGGAAAGAGGTTATGGCGTTAGAACATTCAACAATGTTAGAGTCGCGCAAATTAGCTCGCGATATGGGTTTGAATATGAAAATTGGCGATGTTGAATATCAAGGCGACAAAACCAAAGCTATTTTTTATTATATTGCTGATGAACGTGTTGACTTTAGACAACTAATTGTTGTTTTAGCCGAGAGATATAAAATTAGGGTAGAGATGCGTCAAATCGGAGCAAGACAGGAGGCCGGACGTATTGGCGGCATTGGTGCTTGTGGCAGAGAGCTTTGCTGTAGTACATGGATTGGAAACTTTGTTTCAGTCGCAACAAATGCCGCTCGTGCTCAAGAATTATCGCTAAACCCACAAAAACTTGCTGGGCAATGCTCAAAACTAAAATGTTGCCTAAACTACGAGCTTGACAGTTATTTAGATGCGAGGCGTGATTTCCCCAACCATGAAACAATTTTAAAGACAAAAGAGGGAGACGCCACACACCAAAAAACCGATGTTTTTAAAGCAATAACGTGGTATAGCATAGATAATGACGAGCGTAATCAAGTAGTACCACTTAGTGTAGAAAGAGTAAAAAAAATTATTGAACTTAACCAAAAGGGAATTATCCCGGACAAACTAATAGACAAAAATGAGTTACAGACTCCTACACAGAAACAGGAAGAAAAAACGGATTACCAAAATGTTGTAGGTCAAGATAGTATAGATAGATTTAGTAAACAAAAACCGAAAAGTAGAAGTAAGAGACGAAACAAAAATCGGAGACAACAAAATCTAAGAAAACCAGGTTCCAATAAAGACTTTAGAAAAGAGGATGATCAAAAACAAGAAAACGATTAATTAATTATCAAGATGAAGCACATATTATCAGCTTTGTTGATCACAACTACTATTTTATTGCTAACAGTTTCATGCGATAAAACAAGGGTTTATGAAGTAAACATACCCATAAGTGGCGAAAACTGGCATAAAGACAGCGTTTATTCGTATAATTTTACTATCGAAGATACTTTAAACGCGCATAATATTTTGATTAATATCAGAAACACAGGAAATTACAGATATCAAAACCTGTTAATTTATGTTGATTTTGAAATGCCTAACAATCACACGATTATCGACACTCTAAATTGTATCCTTGCCGACAAAAAAGGCAAGTGGTATGGAAAAGGCTGGGGAAGCATTTGGTCTAGCACTATTCCATATAAGGCAAATATTAGGTTTCCTGAAAAAGGCAACTATTGCATTAAGATGAACCACGCCATGCGTGACGAAGAATTAAAAGCAATAACTGACATAGGAGTAAGAATAGAAAAGAGAGATTAACACTGTGGGGAAGAACAAATTACAACGTTTTGCCGAAAACGCAACATACGAACATGTTGTGCAGCCTGATATTATAGAGGCTCGCTTTCAAGACAATCCTATAAAAGGAAATTGGCGCAAACAGATGTTCAAAAACAGTAATCCTATTGTTGTTGAATTGGGTTGTGGAAAAGGCGAATATACAGTTGAACTGGCGCGCAAAAATCCCAACATTAACTATATCGGAGTAGATATCAAGGGTGCACGATTATGGAGAGGAGCCAAAACATCAGCCGAAGAAAACCTTAAAAACGTTGCCTTTCTGCGCACTCGCATAGAGTTTATAACAAGATATTTTGCTCCCGACGAAGTTGATGAAATATGGATTACATTTCCCGATCCACAAATCAAACCAAGACGTGCCAAAAACAGATTAACCCATTCGGCATTTTTAAGTCGATACCAACAATTTTTGAAGTCTGGCAGCGTTGTACACCTTAAAACCGATAATCTGTTTTTACATAGATACACAAAAATAGTTCTCGAACATAACAAAATTAAAATTGTCGAATCAAATGAAGATATTTATTCTGACAAAAACATTAAGCACGATTTAGCCATAAAAACAACTTACGAGCAGATATTTATGAATCAAGGATTTCCAATTACATATATAAAATTTATTTTAGACAAATCGACAAAAATTACAGAACCCGAATATGACCACCACGAATTACTTCGAAACTGTTTACCAAATAGTACGTATGATTCCGAAAGGTAGAGTTACAACATACGGAGCCATAGCGGCATGTATTGGAGGCAAACAGGGAGCGAGAGTTGTTGGATGGGCATTAAACAACACATTAAAATTACCAGAAGCTCTTCCTACACACCGAGTTGTAAACAGAAACGGCGTACTGACAGGAAAGCGATATTTTGCAGACAATAGTATGATCAAATTATTAGAATCAGAAGGCATTAAGATTTCGAAAGATAAAATAGAGAATTTCAAAGAGCGTTTTTGGGACCCTATGAAAGAATTATCGTTATAATATACTAAATATCATGACATTGACAGTTAAAGATATTTTCAAAAGCTTACAAAAAATAACACATCCGGAAAGCAAGTCTGATATTGTTTCCCTTGGAATGGTGCAAGAAGTTAAGGTATCAGGCAACAAGGTATCTTTTACTTTGATATTCAAGAAAAATAGCGACCCCACAATAAACCAAATCCGACAATCGTGCGTAAAACAGTTGGAAGCAGATTTTGAAGATATAGAGGTTCGTGGAAATATTAAAATCAAAGCATTACAAAAAGATCCCGAACTATCTGGATTAGACAATGTTAAAAACATAATAGCTATTGTATCAACCAAAGGAGGCGTGGGCAAATCGACAGTATCGAGCAATTTAGCTATTTCGCTATCTAAGTTGGGATACAAGGTGGGACTTCTAGATGCCGATATTTACGGACCAAGCCTGCCAAAAATGTTTGATTTGGAATATGACAGGCCCGAGGTCAAAAATGTCGGAGGAAAAACTGTTATCACTCCATTAGAAAAATATGGATTAAAACTTATCTCCATAGGATTTTTTGTTGATCCCGAACAACCATTAATTTGGCGCGGTCCCATGACAACTAATGCAGTCAAACAAATTTTACTCGAATCAGACTGGGGAGAGTTAGACTATCTAATTATAGATACGCCACCCAATACAGGCGACATTCATTTAACTTTAGTTCAGACAGTTGCACTTACCGGAGTGATCGTGGTCTCAACGCCTCAACAAGTAGCAATTGCCGATGTAATTAAAGGAATCAACATGTTTAGAGCCGAATCGATATGCGTTCCAGTATTGGGAATAGTTGAAAATATGGCATGGTTTACCCCGGCAGAACTGCCCGAAAACAGATATTATATTTTCGGCAAAGATGGTGTTAAAGAGATGTCCGAGAAACTAAACATACCAATTATTGGACAGATACCTATTATTGAGAGTATTGTAACCGACTCGGACAACGGAACACCCTCGGCTAATAAAGAGTCTATTGAGGGAAGCGCGTTCAGACAATTAGCAAAAAACGTTGTGAAAGCCGTTGATAAAAGAAATATAGAGATACCGCCAACTACAATAGTTGAAATAAAATAGATAAAGATATATCACAGCCTTGAAAAAAATACTTTACATATTTATAGTTATTGTTGCAATAGTTGCAACTTCATGTTCTACACAAAAAAACACATGGAGTCGTCGTACATATCACAACGTAACAGCATATTTTAATGCGTATTATAATGGCAACCTTGCTTATCGCGAAGGAATAAAAAAAATTGAAAAAGATTCAAAAGACAACTACAATCTTATTCTGCCGATTTTTCCTTATTCAATAGCAGGAGCGTATTCTAAAGCCACAGGTGATATGGAAACAGCCTATAAAAAAGGTTCAAAAGTTATTCAAAAACACTCTATTACAGCAAAGCCATCAAAAAAATCTAAAAGACGTAGAAACAACGATTTTTATAACCAACCTGAGTATAACAAATGGACTTGGCACTCATATCTGTTGATTGGGAAATCGCATTTTATGCGACGTGATTTTTATGCAGCTATTGAGTCGTTTTCGTTCATAATACAGACGTACTCCAACATGCCAATCAAATACGATGCACAGCTGTGGTTAGCAAGGACTTACACAGAAATGGGTAATTTCCGTAGAGCAGAGCAAAGTATCAAGCATATTGAGAGTAATCCCGACTTTCCAAAAAAACTTGAACGTGACTTTAACTTACTCAAAGCAGACTTTCATTTAAAACAGAAACAGTACGAACTTGCTGCTAAACATTTAGAAATTGGTGCTCAACTTACTAAAAGAAAAGTAGAAAAATATAGATATAATTTTATTTTAGGTCAAATATATCAAGAGCTTGGCGATGATAAAAACGCATTTGAAAAATATTCAAAAATCATTAAAAGCAATCGTAACTACGAAATGGGTTTTAATGCACGTATCAATTTAGCTCAAATAGCAAGCAAAAATGAGAGCGACAATACAATTCTA
>JAAYQU010000038.1 GCA_012519055.1 Bacteroidales bacterium
GACCAAAATGGCTGACAATGATAAAAATAGTTGCATATACTAAAACTGTTGTGTTCAGTGTATTTCTAACTATTATTTGTAATTTATTAGTTGGGCAGAATAATATCACCTCTAAGATCAGAATTTTAAGGGGTTCAAATGTTGGCTTTAATTTTAACTCCTACAACCGAATTCAGAATGGCATAACCTATAATGATTTCACACAACTTCAACTCTATTTTAACGATACAGTAGCCGGAGGAATACCAAACCCGACATCACAAGGTTGGCAGTTAACTGTAAGAGCCTTGCAGCCAAATATTTCAGGAAGTATGACTACCTCCACTCTCCCATTAGAGTCTATTAAAATTACAATAAAGAAGAACGGTATAAATTACGGACCTTATGATCTTGGGGCAACTGAACTACTTCTTATCGATGGCCCAGATGCAACTCTCAATGATAATGTGGAAGTCAGTTACTCCTGCGGAACAGACTCGAACCCTAACTATAACATGATTAATAAAGTTCCCGACTACTACGTTGTGGATATTGAATTTACACTAAAACCTCAATGAAACATAATGTTAATACAGTTATATTATTTTTTATTTTGGTTTGTTTAAAAAACGCTCCAACATTTGGGCAATTCTCATTTTTTGAAGAGCCTTATAATATGTTAGAGTCATCGTTTATTAAAGATAAAGAGGAAATTGACCCACAAACAAGTTTTTTTAATGTCCTAAAAGTAGTAAATCCAACCGACAGACGTTTGCGATTTGAAGTTAGTTTCGGTACTCCCGTGGGTTGGGTATTAATGGGTGAACGAACACAATCGGTAGTGTTAGCTCCGGGGGAGACAAAGCTAATTCCTTTACGAATTTCTGCCAATGCTTATACAATGGGTGATATTGGCTACACAATTGTAGCCTCACTAAAAGATAATACAGGAAAAGTATTCAAAAACAGCTATTCATTTATCAATGTCCCCAAAAGAAGTGAAATTAAATATAAGCTACTAGAAAGAAATCTATATTTCGATCAGTACCTTAAAAACACCACATTGTCTATGAAGTTCTCAAACACTGGGAATGTAAACGAGTTAATATATGTAAGCATTAATTTACCCCAAACCGTAACAATTGAAGGGGCACAAGACAATTCCTTTAAAGATGACTTTATCCTAAATTCAAACAAAGACACTATAGTCAATTACAATGTACAACTAAAAAACAGCATTGAAGCTTACGAACAACAAAATCACGGATTATACGTCGAGGCAGGAAGTAAAGATACACTGTATAAATCAACTGTCTGGATTAAAAATCTAGACAGTAAGTACACACTAGAGATACCTGAAACTGATAGAATATTAGTTGCTGAGCTCGCTTTTTTAAATCTTTTTAGCGAAGGAAATCCTATTTATGAAGGAGCATTTTGGGGTTCAATACATGGAAAGAATTCTCTTTTAGTCGACTATTTTTTTAGAACAATGGGAGAACAATTCTATAAAAAAGATCCTCTTATATATAACTACTCATACATTAAAACAATCCATAGAAACTGGGGCTTTAGATTGGGAGACTTAAATCAACCTGGAATGCTGACAGTCAACGGTAAAGGAGGACAGATTGATTTTAATCACAGAAGAATTAGAGCAACTGCTTCGGCAACAAAAAATTTTATAAGCGATATTACTGGGAAGGCAATAATAATCAAAAGTAAAATTAATAGAAGATTATCATTATCTGCAGGATATAGCCAAACTAAAAACAAAAACTACTCACAATCAAAAATGCCATCGGTAGGAGCAGGTTTTACATTATTTAAACACTATTCGTTAAAATTTGACTTAGGATATTCAATTACTGATAATCTTATCCAGAACGACAATAATCAGAAAAAAGGTTTTGGTGGGAATGCCCTATTACAGATTAACTATCCTCGTTTTAGACTAAATTCAAGATTAATGTACGGTGAACCAAGTTTTGCAGGAATGCAAAGAGGCAAGATGGATTGGAACAGCTATTTTGACTTAGATCTAAAAAATAGTCGTGGAATTTATGGTCGTCATAATGGTATTAACCAAGTACTACTTAACTTTAATAACTCTCCTCAAAATATAGATAAAAGTATCTCTAATCATAACGTAAATATATTATACTACGCCCCCCTAACTAGTCAAGTCTCATACTCTGTTGGACCTTGGTACAATTACTTAGGAAGTAACTCCTTTTACCTATTCAATCCTGAACACTGGTTCGCGGTACATACATCTATGATAGATATTATTATTCGATATCGCAGTAACAGAACACCTATAAACATAGGAGCAGAAGCTCGTGTTGGGGCAAGTCACATCTCTAAATACTCTACAGAGTACGGGGGATTTAATATATCAAATCTAAATCCTGAAAAAACATACCTAAATATGTATATTTCACTATATACAAATTTAAGAAACTGGAATTTTAATGCCGCATACTATCATGGACCATATACAATGGTAGAACACTACTCAAAATTTTATAATTATTTAAACCCAAAAACAGTACGACTTATCGGAGGATATAGAGTTCTGTTTTTCGAAAAGATATTTGAATACTCTGTTCGTGGAACATACTCTTATATAATACACGCTAAAACAAATCGTTTGGGGGTTAGTAATGAGTTGGTTGCTAGACCCGGTGGAAATTGGACGCTCTCACTAAGTAATTCAATTGGTCATCAATCAACATTCGACAAGTTAACAGAAAATAAATACAAGTACAACAATTTGTATTTTGAATTTAGAATTCGTAAGGAGTTTGGCATTAACCAACCAAAATTCAAATATCTAAATTTAGACCTTATTTTCTTTAAAGACCTAAACGGTAACGGCGTTAGAGATCCTAACGAACCTGGTGTTAGTAATGTTTTGGTTTCAATTGATAAAGATTGGGAATTGACCGACTCTCTGCTTGGAAAAGATAGACACGGAGAGTTTTATACCATGGAGTTTCTGTCTGATATAGACGGACATGTAAGATATAAAAATATTCCCGATGGTTACTACACTGTAAACTTCACCCCTGTTGGTAAAAATATTGACAGCTTTGTGGCAGAAAGCTCACAACTTAGATTACACCTAAAAAATTCAGATATAATTGAAATACCTTTCCAAGAAAGAAACAAAATATTTGGTCAAATAGTTATGAACCGTAGCAAGCTATCTAACCTTGGAACAATTGACATTTCAAATATTAAAGTTACCGCTGACGATGGTAAAGGTAAAATTTACTCGACACTTACTGACAAAAACGGACGTTTTGTTATTTATGTTCCAAATATTGAAAAATATACGGTTAGCATTAATAATATTTTTAGGGAACATTTTGAGTTAGAGCAAAACACATTTGATGTACAATTGAATGGCTACAAACAATTTGAACTTTCCTTTATATTTACCGAAAAACAACGTCGTATCAATTTTGCACAACAAATTGATTTTAGTGGAGAAGGACAACAAATACAAGCCGTCAAACGTACTAATTTAGCAGGAACTGTTAAAGATGAGGCAACCTTTGCTCCAATTAAAGCTAATGTTAAAATTATTGATCAAGGGACTGGCAATACTATCACAGAAACCGTTACAGATGGACGTTCTGGCAATTTCTATATGTCGTTTGTGTCAGGCGATAACTATCACTTAGATGTTACTGCAGAAGGTTATTGGTTCTATTCCGAAGGGTTAATGGGAGAACAAATTTCAACATTCCTTAACTTAAATCGTGATGTTATGTTAACGGCGATAACAATAGGAAGTAAATTAACACTACACAACGTTGTTTTCAATCGTAATGAATCAGGATTAAACGAAGAAGCAAGAGTTGAACTTTCTAAACTGCTAGATGTCCTAAACGCTAACCCAGGTATACAAATTGAAATTGTTGGTCACTGCGATGATATTGAAGCCATTAACAATGTAGGAGTTGCTGAATCACGTGCGAAAGAGGTTATGAGATTTTTGGTTGAAAATGGCTACACCAATGTAACATCAAGAACAATGGGAGGAAGTGATCCTGTAATAAACGAGGCAACAGAAGAAGCACGTAGGATCAACCGCAGAGTTGACGCCATTGTTATAAGCAAATAGATGCTAATCTATTGAATTCCCTTTATTAAATAGTATTTGTAAATATTTTTACAGAACATAACAAAAAATCAAAAAAACATTATACCTTTGCAATGATTGGCAAATCATAGCGGATAAGTCAATTGAATGAAAAGCTCTCAAATGAAGTGTACGCGACTTACTCAAAGGTCGCGTGCATTTTTTTTGCAACTAGTAAGCTAAAAATCAGAATGTTGTAGAGATGTCATAATATGGCTCTCTACCGAGCGAAAATTTAAAATCCGTGCCAGTGTCATCAAGGTTCCACAACTATTGAATGCGTAGTTTTTGAAGTGTCTGTCTCAATAACAAACAGATATATCCCATTTGGCCAATTTTCTATACAAAGTTCTGAAATGGATGTTTGAGATTCAATAATTTTCTCCCCCAACAAATTGTAAACCGTTACTTTTTCGGGTATCTCTGAAAAACGTACCGTTTTATTTGCAGGATTAGGATAAATAATAATACCTGATTTATTGAATTCTGATATCGAAGAGTAATAATTACGGAGATTTTGTACGTGTTGCTCGATTTGTAACACGTGACTATCTGTTAAAAATGCAAACCTAATTAAGCGCGATTGAGCGGGTGGTAAAACATCTATTTTGGCACTTGTTAAATGCGCAGGTATTGTTTTTTCTAATGCATAAGTCATTTCTCTTGAACTATTTAACGCTTGCCACATCTCTTGTGTGGTAAAGTTATCTGTTATATCAATTCCTTGTGGCGAAACTCCTGTATCGAAAGAGTAGTTGTTAAAGCTTTCTGTATCAGACAAAATAGCCAAACCATGCGTGTATGGATATATATCAATGCTTTTAGTAGTGACCAATTGCAACTGTCGATTTGTTGTAACAACTGCACCTGTTCGAACAATCCAATTTGCAAACATCCCAACTCTTATGTTTTCAATTGCCGCATCTGTGACATTTGTTACCGTAACCTCATATATAATAGCCTCACTCAACGGGTAGTCGCTTCCTGTATAAGCTGTTACCTGATAATCTAAACCTACCGAATTCGGCGAATTAATATCAGTAAAATAAGCCGTGGCTTGTTGCAATGTCATGTTTTCTTCATGGGAAACAGCTCTGTTTGAAGTAAAGTCAGCATTATCAAAAACTCCTCTAACAACTTTAACTTCCGATTTTCCTACAATTAATCCTACATCCCACATCAAAGAGCTTGAATTTCCTTTTCTAAATCCATTACCTGTTAGCGGCGATAAATTGTGATATGCAGGTTTTCCGACATTTGACAGGGTCATTTTCATATCAAACATATCTATATCATACCATGATTTTTGGGTAGATATTGTCCTTACCGTACTGTAATTTCGACCATCAACGCTATATGTAAAGCGAATTGGTATAAGTAAATCTAAAGTGGTGTTTGCGTCAATAATCAGACGTATATTATAATCCTCAAGTTGAACGATATCACCAGATTGCCAATTATTTACTGTAAATGTATTATTCGCAATGGAAACATACTCCGACAGTGGCAATATTGTTACAGCAACTCCGTTTTTTGAACACAATAAGTTTTTCAACTCTCCTTTTAAGCGATAAGTCTCGTTAGGGCTAACTTCCTCGGCATCAATAATTTTTGTAGGAATATTCAAGTAAAGCAGATTTGTATCAGATACAGCATTAAACATATCAACCCTCCCCGCTCCCATTTTGTCTATATAAGGAACGTTTGCTGGCATGGTGTCTAACCACATTGCTGTTGCTTTTATTTGTGCAGCAACTTGATATGGATTCAAATGTGGTCGTAAAGATTTTACAACAGATGCAACTCCCGCCACTATCGGCGCAGCATTCGATGTGCCTGAAGTTGACGAATAAGTATTCCCAAAAGCTGTTGAAAGAATATTTTGTCCCGGTGCAGCAATATCTATTCGGTATCCGTACGTGCTTCCCTCCCACTTGTGATCGAATTGATTTGACGCCAAAACAGATACAACTCCCGGATATGAAGCAGGATAGTAAAGATTTTCATTACGGCTGTTCCCTGCTGCAGCAACAACCAATACACCCAACTCATCAACAACATATCTAATAACTTCTCTTCCGAGATTGCTGGGCATTACTCCTCCCCATGAACATACAATTATATTACAACCATGCTCGGCAGCATAAACAACACCCTCATATGATGACTTTAACAACCCATTGTTACTCATTATTTTAACAGGTAAAATCTTAACCTCCGGTGCCACCCCGGCTATACCTACTTCATTATCTGATTTTGCTGCGACTATTCCAGCCACTCCCACCCCATGAGGATTTACATCTGCGGTCACATTGTAGTTGTTTTCGGCAATATTCCACCCCATAAAATTGTCGATAAAACCATCACCGTCATCATCAATTCCATTTACTGGATCTAAGTAATTGTACGCAATTTGATCAACTAATTCAACATGTGTGGGATCAATGCCTGTATCAACAATTCCTACTATTATGGTGCTATCTCCCATGCTTATATTCCAAGCTTCAAAGGCACTTATTAAATCGAGATAATACTGTGAGCCTACTAACGGATCATTAGGTTCGTAAAATAGTTCTTGACAATCGCGGTACTCTATCCACTCAATAAAATCAAACTCTTGTATATATTTAAAAACTCTACCATCGTCGGGATTTGGCAATTTTACAGATAAAATATTCCAAATTTTTGTCTCACTACCGCGATTGATGACGTTTTTTTGAAATAAAGGCTTAACACTAAACGACTTGTGCGATATTAAATCCTGAAAGTCTTTGATATATTGCTCTGATTTAACTTTAACCAATATCTCAGAATAATCAACTGACGGTTGTCCATGCAAAACTAATGGAGACAACAAAACTACGCATAGTAGTTTTAATAGACAATATGCTACTATTCTTACTCTCATTATCTCTATTTTCTTAAAAATATCTTGTATAAATTGCGGTAAAAATGCGAAAAAGGTTTATATATTTTTTAAAATTTGGCATAATATTGCTATTATTGTAAAGAAAATGCCTTTAACCTGTTTTTATATTTTGGTAATAAAAGCAAATTTAAGAAATAAAAAATAACTAAGTGGTCAAACACAAAAAATAAACACAGAAACCATAATCTGAAACACAACAGCATGATTATAAGCAATGTAAGTTTCGTGTAATCTTAACCCTAAAAAATTAAGCATATGAACTGTATAATAATTGATGATGACAAGCTGTCACGGAAGTTAATTGAAAGTTTTATTGAAAAAACTGAGTTTCTCAATCTTATTGGAAGCTACGAAAGTGCCATGGAATCATTAAAGGCGTTTGAAGGTCCCGAAAGTGTCGATTTAATTTTTTTAGATGTTGAAATGCCCGAAATGACTGGCTTGGAGTTTTTGAATACTCTTGAAAATCCACCACAAGTAATAATAATAACTGGCAAGGAAAAGTATGCTGTAGAAGCATTCGATTACGATGTTACCGATTTCTTGCTAAAACCAATTTCCTTAACACGTTTTCTAAAATCAGTTAATAAAGCCAACAAATTGCACGGCGAAGCTATGCAAATGTCTGGGAATACTAATGAAGAAATCTTTATAAGAAAGAAAAACTCAACACTTGTACGACTTTCATATGATGATATACTCTGGATAGAAGCACTTGAAAACTATGTTGTTATAAGCACACATGATGAAAAGTTTACTATTCATTTCACAATGAAAGCCGTAAATGATAGATTTCCCGAATCACGTTTCAAAAGAGTACACAGATCGTACATTGTCAATATAAATAAAATTAAGATGATTGAAGACAATGTTATTATAATTGAAACAAAACAAGGAAACAAAGTAATCCCCATTGGTAAATCATTTAGAGACAATCTTCTAAATGATATAAACCTTATAACAAAATAATGAACCAACGCGATTTATTCTTTAGGCACGTAGGACAAACATCACAATCGCCATTGGGCTTAGAAGTAGAGTACGCCGAAGGAATTTATCTATACGATAAGGCTGGCAAATCATATATTGACCTAATGTCAGGTGTTTCGGTTAGCAATATCGGACACAGACATCCTAAGGTTGTTGAGGCAATTAAAGCACAAGCTGATAAGTACTTACACCTTATGGTTTATGGTGAGTATATCCAAACACCGCAGGTGCAGCTTGCAAAATTGCTGTCGGAGGTTCTTCCACCGAAAATTGAGAGTATATATTTTGTAAACTCTGGTAGCGAAGCCATTGAGGGAGCCTTGAAATTGGCAAAACGTGCAACTGGTCGATTTAATATCGTTAGCTGCAAAAATGCGTATCATGGCGGAACTCATGGCGCACTAAGCGTTATGGGAGACGAAATAATGCGTAATTCCTTTCGCCCACTCCTGCCTGGTGTGCGTCAAGTTGATTTCAATGTTCCTGAACAACTATCAGCAATTGATAATACAACTGCCTGTTTCCTGATAGAGCCTATTCAAGGTGAGGGAGGAATAATTGTCCCTGATAAAGAGTATATTAAACTTGCCCGTAAACGTTGCAACGAAACAGGTACACTACTTATTTTTGACGAAATCCAAACAGGATTCGGACGCACGGGGACCCTGTTTGCTGCCGAATATTTCGAGACCGCACCAGATATTCTCTGCATGGCAAAAGCAATGGGCGGAGGAATGCCAATCGGAGCATTCGCAGCCTCACACAACTTGATGAACCAACTTACATTTAACCCAACCTTAGGACATATTACTACGTTTGGAGGTCACCCAGTTAGTTGTGCTGCTGCAAGAGCCTCACTGTCAGTTATTCTTGAAGAGAAACTTGCCGAAAAATCAGTCGCTAAAGGGAAAATGTTCGTAGATACACTAAAACATCACACAATCAAGCAGATAAGAGGCAAAGGGCTATTCTTAGCTGTCGATTTGATAGAAGAGATTGATATTTTTGAACTTATGACGGTTGCTATGACTCAGGGAATAATGATAGACCCTTTTTTGTTTCGCCCAAACGCCTTCAGAATTGCGCCTCCATTAACAATTACAGAATCTGAAATTAAAGAAGCGTGCAAAAAAATAGTTAAAACCCTTGATATCATATCAAATAAAATATCAAGGAGCAATTAATTGGATTTAGTCTATATCTGGATTGCCAAAGATTCTCGAAAATTCCATATATTTGTATTCCTTTAAAAATCGCAATAACAAAAGGATTAGAACATTTAAAAACGAAATAAAATACACTTATTATGAGCATATTAGTAAATAAAGATTCAAAAGTTATTATTCAAGGCTTCACAGGTAGTGAAGGTACTTTCCATGCCCAACAAATGATTGAATACGGAACCAAGGTAGTTGGGGGTGTTACACCAAAAAAAGGAGGAACAAAACATTTAGACTTGCCTGTTTTTAACACTGTTGCTGACGCGCGCAAAGAGACTGGTGCTAACGTAAGTGTAATATTCGTACCACCAGCATTCGCAGCAGACGCAATAATGGAAGCTGCCGAGGCAGGAATTGAAGTTATAGTAACCATTACAGAAGGTATTCCAGTTGCCGATATGGTAAAAGTCAAGGAATATATCTCAAAAAGAGATGTAACGCTTATTGGACCTAACTGTCCTGGAATTATTAGCCCAGGCGAAGCTAAGGTTGGTATAATGCCGGGATTTATACACAAAAAAGGCAATATTGGTATAATATCTCGCTCTGGCACATTAACTTACGAAGCTGTTGACCAAGTAACCAAATGCGGTATGGGTCAATCTACATGTATCGGAATTGGTGGAGACCCAATTATCGGAACAACCACATTAGATGCAGTAAAATTACTTATGGAAGACCCTGAAACCAAAGGTATTGTAATGATTGGAGAAATTGGCGGTAGCATGGAAACCGATGCAGCTCTGTGGATAAAAGAACATGGAACTAAACCCGTTGTTGGATTTATTGCAGGGCAAACGGCTCCAAAAGGAAGAAAAATGGGACATGCAGGAGCAATTGTCGGAGGAAAAGCCGATACAGCCGAAGCCAAAATGCAAATCATGCGCGAATGTGGAATTACTGTAGTTGAATCGCCTGCAAATATTGGTGTGGCAATGAAAAAAGCTCTTGAGGGCAAATAGTCACAACTAAAACAAAACACAACAAAAAAATGCAGAAAAAAGTCCGGATACCACACACCTACGTCATTGTTTTTGGATTTATACTCCTTGCAGCAATAATGACGTGGATACTCCCTGCTGGCGAGTTTGACAGAACTACAAAAATTACTGAGGGTGGCAAAGCACAAACTGTAATTGTGGAAAATAGTTTTCGCACTGTAGAACAATCGCCGCAGACGTGGCAAGTGCTATCATCAATCTTTAATGGCTTTGTTAATCAGGCAAATATCATTGTTTTCATTTTGCTTATTGGCGGTGCTTTTTGGATAATGAACTCAACGAAAGCCATCGACGTAGGCATTTTATCCTTTATTGAGTGGTCGAAAAAATTGGAACAAAACAAGGTTCTAAAAAAGATAGGTGTCGATAATATAATAATGATTCTTATAATGCTCATGTTCAGTGCATTTGGCGCAATTTTTGGCATGAGCGAAGAGACAATAGCTTTTGTTATCATTATAGTTCCTTTGGCTATATCGATGGGATATGACTCAATTGTAGGGATATGTTTAGTTTACGTAGCCGCACACATAGGATTTGCAGGTGCTATGCTAAACCCTTTTACCATCGGTATAGCTCAAGGTCTATCCGACTTGCCTATCTTCAGCGGATTAGAGTATCGAGTTTTTTGTTGGTTGGTAATCAACGCAGTAGGATTTACGATTATCTTGCTTTATGCGCGAAAAATTAAGCGCAATCCTCAAAAAAGCATTATGTACGAAGCTGATGAATATTGGCGCAATCGTGAAAAGATTGATATAGAGAATATTACTTACAATACTCCTTTAAGTGCTTGGATTAGCTTTATTGCGGTTTCAATAGCACTGATTTTGTTTTCAGTTAATTACTACGACTCAACACTGTCAATAGGTAACACGGATTTCAACTTTCCAGCTGTTCCTGTGGCTACAGCACTGTTTATAATCTCTTCGATAATTGCTCTACGCAAATCTGTTCACTTCTATATTCTTAATCTACTGGGATTTACGATTATTTTCCTAATTATCGGAGTAATGGGATATCAGTGGTATGTAATGGAGATTGGGACGCTGTTTTTGGCAATGGGCTTAATCTCGGGAATTGCTGTAAACAAGTCAGCTAACGATATTACAAAGCTCTTTCTTGAGGGAGCAAAAGATATTTTCTCGGCGGCATTCATAGTTGGCTTAGCCGGTGGAATTATTGTGATACTAACAGACGGCAAAATTGTTGATACCATAATGAACGGATTAGCCCATACAATGCGAGACTTTGGCAAAGCAGGTACACTGAGTGCCATGTACGGAATTCAAACAGCATTGAATATAATAATTCCTTCGGGCTCAGCAAAAGCGGCACTAACAATGCCTATTATGGCTCCTTTCTCAGATTTAATAGAGATTTCAAGACAATCAACTGTTCTGGCATTCCAGTTTGGCGATGGATTTACAAATATGATTACTCCAACAAGCGGAGTATTAATTGGATGCTTGGGTATTGCTCGAATCCCCTACGACAAGTGGTTTAGATGGGTATGGCCCCTCATTTTAATATTAATTGTATTAGGATTGTTGTTACTCTTACCAACACTCTATTTACCATTACACGGATTTTAATATTATGCGCAAACTATTAACATATACAATATTTTTGCTAACTGCTTTACTTATTGTTAGTTGTAAAAAAAAGGAGAAAGATATCAGTTTCTGTAATATTACAGTTGAAAACTACAGACCAGCATTCAATCGTATTGCACTGTATAACAACGGATTATATCTTGAAAATATTTATAAGCATAAAATTGTCCTATTAGATAAAACGATTTTATCATCAGGCAACAAATTAACCGGTAAGGGCGATATATTAGAATTAACCCTATTAACATCAACACCAAACTCTCCAGAAGGAAGTTATAGTTTTTCTGAATTAGAAGAGGCAAACGTCCTTTTTAACGGTTATTTTGCAAAAGGATACAACTTCGATCAACAAAATATGATATCAATGTCAGTTATTAAGGGAGGTGAAATAGAAATTGCAACATATAACAAAGATCAGAGTTATAAAAGTATAACTGTAAAACTTAAAACAGTAACCGGTGACTCAATAAGGGGCTCACTCCTTCTTCCATTTTTTGTAACAACTAAAAAAGATTTCAATAATTAATTGATAAGGCAAACAAGCTTAACATTATGATTTTTAGTCAGTTTTTGACAAATATCATACATAATAATTAGCTATAATTTAAGTCTAATATTTAATTGCCAAATCAAATAAACTACCCAAAATTTAATCTTTGTAAATAATTGAAATATGACATGTTTTTTTGTACCTTTGTGCAATTTTAGTAACAAAATTTATTAATATTATGATTATAGGTATTCCAAAAGAAATTATGCCGGGAGAAGCTCGCGTTTCAGCTACCCCCGAAACAGTGAAAAAATTTGTTGCAGACGGTGCCAAAGTTTTGGTTGAAAAAGATGCAGGCATCGGCTCTTTCTTTAGCAATGAAGCTTACAAAGAGGCGGGTGCAACTATTATTAACTCGGCTAAAGAGGTTTTTGAAAAGTCAGACCTCATACTAAAGGTTAAGGAGCCGCAATTCAATAATGAGTTCAATGCTCACGAGGTTGACATGATGCATGAAGGACAGTATCTTGTAACATTCCTACACCCTGCAGCACCTGCAAACCACGATATGATTCGCAGTTTAGCTAAAAAGGGCGTTATTGGTCTAACTCTTGAAGGCGTTCCTCGCATATCGCGTGCACAAAACATGGACGGACTTACATCAATGAGTACTTGCGCAGGTTACAAAGGTATTTTGATGGCTGCTAATGCACTTCCAAAATTCATTCCTCAGATGTTTACTGCTGTTGGTATGCTTCCTCCTTCAACAGTTCTTGTTGTAGGTGTTGGCGTTGGTGGATTGCAAGCTCTTGCTACCGCAAAAAGACTTGGTGCTGTTACTCACGCTGTTGATATCAGACCAGCTGCTATGGAGCAAGCAACAAGCTTAGGTGCAAAAGTATTCGACTTAGGCGTGCCTGCAGAACTTGCTATTGGCGAAGGTGGATATGCTAAATATCTTCCAAAAGAATGGCTTGCAAAAGAGAGAGAAAAACTCAACGAGATTTTGCCTCAAATGGATATCGTTTTCCTAAGTGCTTTGGTACCAGGAAGAGTTGCTCCTATACTTATAACAGAGGATATGGTTAAGAGAATGAAACCAGGCTCAGTGATTATTGATATTTCTATTGACCAAGGCGGAAACTGCGAAATTACACCTCCCGGAAAAACCGAAGTAAAACACGGCGTAACCATCTGCGGTATTAAAAACATTCCTGGAATGATACCAACAAGTTCAACTCACATGTTTGCACACAACGTATATAGTTTTGTAAAAAACATGATGAAAGATGGAAAGGTTGTGATAGACAGAAGTGACGAGATTATAAGTTCTACATTGGTTACAATTCAAAATGAAATCGTTCACGCTGGCACACGCGAAGCGATGAACATTTAAATTTACTAAATCTATAAACAAAACCGACTGTTTTGTTTTGAAATGGTCGGTTTTATTATTTTTCGATGATATGAATCCAATTTATTTAATCTTAATTTTTATTGTTGCCACACTTGTTGGTTACTTTATTATTAAAAACGTGCCGAGCCTGCTGCACACCCCGTTGATGTCGGGGATGAACGCTCTGTCTGGCATTACCATTTTGGGAGCAGTAGCAGCCGTTGGTTTGTCGGTACTGTATGAAGACCAAAGTATTGTAATAGGACAAATTTTTGGTGGTATAGCCGTAATAGCTGCAACAGTAAACGTAGTAGGCGGATTTGGTGTTACACACCGAATGCTTAAAATGTTCAACAAGAAAAAGAAAGGAGGTAAGAAATGATATCTCCAACACTATATTTAATAATTTGTGCCGTACTTTCGGTATTAGTTCTGTTGGGTATTTCCATGATGAGCAAGGTAAAAACTGCTGTTATGGGAAACTTCATCAGTGCAGTATGCGTATTTGCAGGAATAGTTATCACATTGCTATACAATGAAATAGTTACGGTAAAAAGTATATACATCTATATACTTATCGGAACTATTATTGGTAGCATGTTAGCTGTCAGAGTAAAAATGATTGAAATGCCACAGTTGGTAGCCTTGCTTAATGGAGTTGGCGGTTTGGCTTCGGCTTTAGTGGGGATTCTTACTTTGCTTGGAATAGGACAATCACCGGATCAAAATTATCCAATTTTTTCAGATGTAACAGCAGTATTGGCAATAGTTGTAGGTATTGTTACTCTTGTAGGAAGTTTAGTTGCAGCGGGAAAACTGCACAAACTTTTACCCCAGAAACCTGTTATTTGGAAAAATCACGCCGTTATTCTTAACATTAGTCTTATCATTCTTACGATTACCGTACTCTACTCAGCCTTTGTTGGCAATATCATAAGTCGATCTGTTGATATTGCAATAATATTGATATTGAGTATCGGAGTAAGCACCCTTTTTGGATACGCTTTCTCTATCCGCGTTGGTGGTGCAGATATGCCTATTACGATATCATTACTCAACTCGCTTAGCGGTGTTGCCGGAGCAATTGCGGGTATGGCGATAAACGATATACTATTAGTTTCTGTTGGAGGTATTGTCGGAGCCTCGGGGTTGTTCCTAACTCAAATTATGTGTCGCTCGATGAACAGGAGTTTGATGGATATCCTTACCGGAAAAACATCTGTTGCTGGTAAAAAACCTACAAAAACACAACCTGCTGCTGAAACTAAAAAAGTGGATAAAACTGCAACCAAACAGACCTCATCTGAAGCTGTTTTGCAGAAAGCAAAATCGGTAATTATCGTTCCCGGATACGGAATGGCGTTGGCACAAGCGCAACATTTGGTTCGCCAGTTAGCCGACAAGTTAGAGAGCAACGGCGCACAAGTCCGCTACGCAATACACCCTGTCGCAGGACGTATGCCAGGACATATGAACGTACTACTCGCAGAAGCCGACGTCTCTTACGAACAGCTCTACGAAATGGACGCAATAAACGACGATTTCAAAAACACAGATGCTGTCATCGTTATCGGAGCAAATGACGTTTTAAACCCAGCCGCACGTGATGCTGTTGACACTCCTATTTACGGAATGCCAGTATTGAACGTTGACCAAGCTAAAGAGATATTTATTTGCAACTTCGACCTTAATCCGGGTTATGCAGGTGTTGATAACCCACTTTATAAAAAAGAGTCGGGAGTTCATCTACTGTTGGGCGATGCCAAAGAATCGGTTAGTCGCTTGATTTCTATGTTAGATAGCAAACCCGTACAAAGTTCCGATTCGAGAGACCAAAAATCAGAAGTTTTGCAGAAAGCTAAATCTGTAATTATCGTTCCAGGCTATGGTATGGCGTTGGCACAAGCACAACATTTAGTTCGCCAGTTAGCCGACAAGTTGGAAAGCAACGGCGCAAAAGTCCGTTACGCAATCCACCCTGTTGCAGGACGTATGCCCGGACATATGAACGTATTACTCGCAGAAGCCGATGTATCTTACGACCAGCTTTACGAAATGGACGCAATAAACGACGACTTCAAAAATACTGACGCAGTCATTGTTATTGGTGCTAATGACGTTTTAAACCCAGCCGCACGCGATGCTGTAGACACTCCAATATACGGAATGCCGGTATTAAACGTTGACCAGGCTAAAGAGATTTTTATTTGCAACTTCGACCTTAACCCAGGTTACGCAGGAGTTGACAACCCACTTTACAAAAAAGAGTCCGGCGTTCATCTACTGTTAGGAGATGCTAAAGAATCTGTAAGTAAGTTGATTTCTTTGCTAGACAGTAAACCTGCACAAGGTTCAGGTGCAAAAAAGGATAATTCATCAGAAGTTTTAAAGAAAGCAAAATCTGTAATTATCGTTCCAGGGTACGGAATGGCACTGGCACAAGCACAACATTTAGTTCGCCAATTAGCTGACAAGTTGGAGAGCAACGGTGCAAAAGTTCGTTACGCAATACACCCTGTCGCTGGACGTATGCCAGGACATATGAACGTACTACTCGCAGAAGCCGACGTATCATACGACCAACTATACGAAATGGACGCGATAAACGACGACTTCAAAAATACCGATGCTGTTATTGTTATCGGTGCAAACGACGTTTTAAACCCAGCCGCACGCGATGCTGTTGACACTCCTATTTACGGAATGCCTGTATTGAACGTTGACCAAGCTAAAGAGGTGTTTATCTGCAACTTCGACCTTAATCCAGGTTATGCAGGAGTTGATAACCCACTTTACAAAAAAGAGTCGGGAGTTCATTTGTTACTTGGCGATGCTAAGGAATCTGTTAACAAACTGATAAATATGATTTAAGGCGATTAGCAATTAAATGATTAAAAGTCAGAATATTGTAGAGACGGAACATGTTCCGTCTCTTTTTGTTTTTGGGCTAAAGCCCAAAGCATACACACAAATCTGCCAAGTGAAACCCTTTACTGAACAGACAAATTAAGGGAAATCTTTCTCTAAAGTCCTCTACTTCCTATCCTACTTAAGCTAATTTTTAACAATAGTTTTGTAATGAGAAATTAGCATACTATCCTCTCTGCTACCATCTTTTCGAACTTGTCAGAATTTCCGACAGGTTGAGTTTTGCTCCAACACTCTCAGAATAAAAGATACTGTTCTAAAAATATGTACAAATACATTTAATCAGTGCTCCATATTCAAAACAAAAAGCCAGCTATACAACAACATAGCCGGCTTATAACTATTTTGTACTAAGCACTTATTTAAACAACATTGCTACTTAAAAAAAACTCAACATTCTTCCTAATACGCTCCTCAATATTCTCCCCCGCGCTGGCTTTGTGAAATTTTTCGCCTACGATGTTTTCGTAAAGCTCTATATATCTTTCACTTACGCTTTCAATATATGATTCAGTCATCTCCGGAACGGATTGTCCCTCTTTTCCTTGAAAGCCATTGGCTATAAGCCATTCACGCACAAACTCCTTGGAAAGCTGTTTCTGTTGCTCGCCTTTTGCCTGACGCTCTTCGTAACCTTTGGCGTAAAAATAGCGACTACTATCTGGAGTGTGTATCTCGTCTATAAGGATTATTTTTCCGTCAACCTTTCCAAACTCATATTTGGTGTCAACTAAGATAAGTCCCTTTTGTGCAGCCATTTCGGTTCCGCGTTTAAACAGCTCAAGGGAGATTTTCTCTAACTCGTTGTAGTCGGCTTCGGAGACTAATCCCTGTTTAATAATCTCCTCGCGGCTGATATCTTCATCGTGTCCCTCAACGGCTTTTGTTGTTGGAGTTATTATGGGTTTTGCAAATTTTTGGTGCTCAATCATGCCATCAGGAAGACTTATCCCACACAGAGAACGTTTCCCTGACTTATATTCACGCCAAGCGTGTCCAGTCAGATATCCGCGCACAACCATCTCAACCATAAATGGTTCGGCTTTCAAGCCGACAGTTACCATGGGATCGGGTGTTGCAATTTTCCAGTTGGGAACAATGTCTTTTGTGGCATCTAAAAATTTTGCTGCTATCTGGTTCAACACCTGTCCTTTATATGGAATGCCTTTGGGTAAAATAACGTCAAACGCTGATATCCTGTCGGTTACAACCATTACAAGAGTTTTGTTGTCGATATTATATACATCACGGACTTTGCCGTGATAAACAGATTTTTGCCCTTTGAAATTAAAATTGGTATTTGTTAAAGCCCTCATATTTAAATTTTTACGATTACTCTTTTGTTTTATCTTTCGTTTTGCTCTCCTTAGCTTTTTCCCTCTCTTTACTGTATGCCTTTACAATTTTGATAACTAATGGATGTCGCACAATATCTGTCTCATCAAGCTCAACAAAGCTGATACCTGCGATGTTTGCCAAAATTTTGTGAGCATGTACCAATCCACTCTTTTCGCTTACAGGCAGGTCGATTTGGGTGATATCGCCAGTGATAATAAATTTTGAATGCCGTCCCATTCGGGTAAGGAACATTTTAAGCTGATTTATAGTAGTGTTTTGCGCCTCATCGAGAATAACAAAAGCGTTGTCGAGGGTGCGACCGCGCATAAATGCCAGCGGAACTATTTGCACGATACCCTCCTCGATGTAAGACTCTAATTTTCTGGGAGGTAGCATATCGTTCAGGGCATCATAGAGAGGTTGCAGATATGGGTCGATTTTCTCCTTCAGGTCGCCGGGTAAAAATCCAAGTCGTTCGCCGGCTTCAACGGCAGGGCGGGTTAAGATAATACGCCTTACCTCCTTGTTCCTCAACGCTCTAACGGCAAGCGCAATTGCTGTATATGTCTTTCCGCTGCCAGCAGGTCCAATAGCGAAAAGCATATCATTTTTAAGATGTTCACTAACAATAAGTTGCTGATTTGCTGTCCTGGCTCTTATAATTCTCCCATGATTGCCATAGACCAAAACATCTAAATCACTTTGCAGTTCAGCAGTTGACTTATGCGAATCGGAATCAGACAGGTTTACAATATCCTCACTTTTTAAACTTCCAAAACGTTTGTAATGCTCAACAAAACGATAGTAGCGGTCGGTAAAAAAATCGACATCAGAAGGTTCGCCTATTACTTTGAGCAGGTCTCCACGCGCAATAAGTTTCACTTGTGGGAACAGTTGTCGAATAAGATCGAAATTAGAATTGTTTACCCCGTAAAGGATTACAGGTTCAATATCACAAATTTCAATTATACGTTCAATCATAAAGTGATTAATAGTTCAAAATATGTTAATTTTGTAAAATACTTTTTAAGCCAAAAATTTATGTGAGCACAAAAATACATAAATTCGCACATAAAATTGGAATTACATAAATTTAAAAACGTATAAACTCTGTACAAAACCAGACCAACATATTTACAAAGATATGAAGACAATAACCCTTATAACTGACTGGAACGATGACGATTACTTCGTCGGAGCGGTTAAGGGTTATATGTTATCGCATTGTCCTGATATAAAGTTAGTTGAGATATCGCACCGTGTGCCTTTGTTTGATATACAAAAGGCGGCTTTTATATTAAAATCATGCTACAACTCTTACCCTGAGAAAACTGTGCATATCAGCGGGGTTCGGGGTTTCAACAACAGAAAAAGTGCGTTACCTGTGGCTGTCAGCTACAAAGGTCAATTTTTTTTCGGATTCGACAACAAGGCATTTATTTCGATTTTCGACGACGACGAAAATCCCGAAATGTGGATGTTAAACAACCAAGAATCCACGTTTCCAGAGTTAGATCTGTTGCTTAAACCTGCTGCCAAACTGCTTAACGGCGAGGATATAAACACTTTGGGTACTCCTGTGTCGGAGATGCCTTTTGTTGCAAAAATACGACCTGAGATAAGCGCAAAATTTATGGTCGGAAATGTGATGTATATAAATGGTTATGGCAACGCAGTTACAAATATCACACGCAAAATTTTCGAGGATTTCATTGAGGATAAGCAATTTAGCATTACTGTTTTGAGACGTCAGAATGAAATAACTAAAATTAGCGCTATAATCGATAGCCCCGAAGGAGAACTTTTTGCTATATTTAACACTTTAGGTTTGTTGGAGATTGGTCAAATGAATTATCGTTTAGACGAATCGGTTGGAGTTGGTTTATTGTCGAAAATCAGAATTGAGAAAAAATGATAACGCGAATTATTAAATTTAAGATAAAGCCTGATGCCGAGGGGCTTTTCGAGGAGCTTGTAAAACAGTTCAAAGATGAATTGATGTCGTTTGATGGGTTGCACCATATTGACATTCTACGCGAAAAAGAGAATCATATGAGTGTGTTTATTATTATGATTTTCAACACCGAAGCCAAGTTAGACCTCTTTAGGCGTTCGGAGTTGAACAAGGTAATTAAACAGCGTTTAAGAGATATTACAACCGAAGCCCCTTTGGCTTGGATGGTGGAAACATTTGATATTGAGGAAGCTAATGGATTCTAATAAAGAAAAAGCAGTCAAAAATTTTGGACATTTAATTGATGTATTAAACGAGTTGCGCGAAAAATGCCCTTGGGATAAGAAACAGACGGTAGAATCACTCAGACAACTAACTATTGAAGAGACTTTTGAACTATCTGACGCTATATTGAGTAAAGAAGTGGCCGAGATAAAAAAAGAGTTGGGCGATATTTTACTGCATATTGTCTTTTATTCACGTATAGCCACTGAAAAAGAGTGGTTTACACTAAACGACGTTATAGAAACGTTGATAAAAAAACTTAAACACCGACATCCGCATATCTACGGAGATGTTGAAGCCAATGACTCTAAGACGGTTGAGGAGAATTGGGAAAAGATAAAACTTAAGGAGAAGGATCGCGAAAAGCGTGTTTTATCGGGTGTGCCATCTGGCTTACCTCCTATGATTAAGGCTTTTAGGATACAACAAAAGGCACGCGGAGTTGGCTTTGACTGGGAATATCGCGAGCAGGTTTGGGACAAAGTGCAGGAGGAGCTTAACGAGCTAACCTACGAGTTCAACAATCCCGAAAACAGCACCGAAAAGATTGAAAGCGAATTTGGCGACCTTATGTTTGCAATGATTAACGCCGGAAGGCTGTACGGTATTGACCCCGAAAAGGCATTGGAAATGACAAATCGTAAATTTATACAGCGTTTCAATTATTTGGAAGAACAGACTTTATTGAAAGGCAAAGACTTACACAATATGACTCTTGATGAAATGGAAGCAATTTGGCAAGAGGCAAAAAAAATTGAGAACAATGAGTAATATAAAAACACCTAAAATATTAAAGAGTTTTACTTACTTTGCGCAAAATTTAAACTATTAACACTATCAAAAAAATGGAAAAAATAAAGAATATTGCACTTATCGTTCTTGGAGTATTGGTAATATGGTTATTTATAGACAGATACGCTATTTCCAAACACACAACATCCGCAGAAAATAAGACTGCAGTTGAAACCACTAAAGACTCTATTAGCACAAATATTAATATTGCATACGTTAACATTGATTCTGTGCTACTTACTTACGAGCAGTCCATAAAAATGAACGAAGACTTTATGGCTAAAAGGCAAAAAAGTGAAAATGAGTTTACGAAAAAGGCAAAACAGTTTGAAAAGGATTATCTTGCTTTTCAAGAAAAGGCACAGCGAGGCGGATTTCTGTCACAAGCATCAATGGAGATGCAACAACGGGAACTGTTAGAGCAAAAAGAGAGATTGGACAATTTAGAAGCAAAACTCACGGAAGAGCTAATGATTGAGCAACAACGCTTAAACGAAATTCTTTATGAAGCCATTGTAAGTTACGTCGAACGCTACAACATGTCTGCTGGCTACGACTTAATATTAACAAACACAGGTCTTGGAACAATCATGCACGGCAATCCAAACCTAAATATTACTAACGAAATAGTAGAGGGTCTAAACGCCGAGTACAGAGCAGCCCAAAACAAATAACACTACAAATGACGTTTGCCAACAACTACTTGATAGGGCAAAACCCACGATATATTTCAACTCCCCCTGACAACTCGTTGTCGGGGGTTGTTGTTATTCCATGTTGCTCAGAACCAGACGTTTTAGAAAACGTAAAGCTTTTATGCCAATGTGATCCGCCCGAGGGATTTATTGAAATTATTATTGTGGTTAATTTCCCCGAGGGCAAGCCAAAAGAGACACATGACTACAACAAAGAGATATTTGACCGACTTGTCGAATTTTCAAAGCAACTTAAAAACGACAAAATAAAAGTTCTACCCATTTGGCTCGGAGCTGTAAGAAAAAAGTTTGCAGGAGCCGGTTATGCCCGCAAGGTTGGCATGGACGAGGCTATTAGAAGATTTAACGATATCAACAGACCCGAGAACTTTATAATATCTTTAGATGCCGACACAACGGTTATGCAAAACTATTTATCGGAGTTGGAGAAACTATTTTATAACAACAATTCTGTACGTCAAGCAGTTGTGCCTTTTGTGCACCCAAAAAAAGATATTGACAAGAGCCTATGTCATGCAATAATGCTATATGAGCTTTATCTGCGATATTACAGATTGGCAATGGAGTATATTGGCTGGCAATGGGCTTATCACACCGTAGGTTCGGCTTTTGCTGTCAAGGCTTCGGTTTATGTTGAGCAACAGGGAATGAACCGAAAAAATGCAGGCGAGGATTTCTATTTCCTAAATAAACTATTTCCGCTTGGTGGAACAGTAATTGCAAATAATACAATGGTTTTCCCCTCAGCACGCTTTTCTGATAGAGTGCCGTTCGGAACCGGACCAGCATTAAAACAGATTATTGAAAACAGGTTTTCATACAAAACCTACTGTTTGCAAAGTATTTTAGATTTGCGATATTTTTTAGAAAATATCCAAACTCTATTTGGTGCAGATAGCTTATACATTGATAGTTACATTGATAACGCCCCCAAAGCATTAAGCGATTACTGGAAAGAGACAAACTTTATTGATAAAATAAACGAGTGTAACTCTAAATGTGCACATTTAAACTCTTTCAACAAACGCCTACTAAGAAAGTTCGATGCATTTCAGATAGTCAAATATTTAAACTTTGCGCACGAAAATCACTATAAAAAAAGCGAGGTTTGCAAAGAGTTTGAACTTCTTGTTAATGAGCTGAAAGCCAACTCGCCAAAGCATGCAAAAATTATTGAAATCTATTCCAATACACAGAAAAGAACAAACGTTCCCGAGTTTAACGACACTCAGTCAATTTCTAAATGCCGCAGTCTATTAGATTTAGCGGAGCTTCTAGACAATATACCTTACCCTACACACAAAAAAATTGGGTGTCAATAAATTAGTAACTAACACCAGACTGCAATAAAGTTCTTTGCTATTAATTTATAATGGTTTTCGAATGAGTCTATACGACTAATTGTTTATACTTCGAATCCGATAATTTTTCCTTTGGTCATTACAAGCTTATCGTCAAAATAAACATCGGGTTCTTTAACCAAACCATCTATGTGTGAGCTTACAGAAATACGACCTCCCATTGAAAGGTTGTTACCAAAGGCTACGTGAATTGTTCCATAAACTTTCTCATCTTCTAAAATATGTCCAGTTAGAATTGCCTTGTAATTGGTTCCTATTCCAAATTCTGCTACTGCTCGTGCATCACGACCCGTTTTGTCTAACATCTCCTCTAACTGTTTTGCCTGTTTCCCACCTTTAATGGTTTCGGCATATCCATTAACAACCTCAATTACAATCGGTTCTTCCAACATTCCTATACCTGAAACTGAGCCGTCTATAACAACCTTTCCGTTTGATTTATCTTCCCACGGAGCTAAATATACCTCTCCAGATGGCAAGTTTCCACTTTCACCCTTTTCACGAAGCACACCCTTGCTTGGCAATATATTTCGACCTCCAATAGGCATTATTATATCGGTACCTTTTGCGGTTACAACTCTAACATTTTGTACACCTTGAAGTTTCTCGATAATATAATCGGTAAGCGAAATTATTTTTTCATAATCGGCGTTTAAACAACGTATCATGGTATCGATATTAATTCCAGGCATTGTGCCAAATCTAACACCCTCTTTTGCAGCATTTCTGCGAGCATCGGTATGTGTAAGCGATTTTGCAGTAGGGCAAACCACAACATCAACCTTTTTCATAAGCTCTGATATCAACGCTGGTGGCTCCTGACCATTAATTTCTCTCGATTTTATCTCTACCAATATCGATTCCTTGCACAACTCCTTCCCTACTTCGTGTAATGATTGTCCTATTTCGCGTTTAATTTCATCGGTAACTATTAATAGAGTTTCTTCAGGTTTAAGACCCATACAGTCGCGTAACGCTATTATTGAAGCATCTCTAAGCTCTTTTTTTTGTGTTTCAGTCATAATATTGCGTGTTTTAATATTTACAATGTATTGATATTCTACAAAATTGCAATAAAACTTTTAAAAACACAAATCTATGATTTTGAAATCGGAATTGCATACAGTCATTTTCAATATTAAATATATCTTTGTAATTGATAACAATTCCGATGTTATGTTGTTATAGTGTTATTTGGATTTTACAAAAATATTTGTTAACATAACTGTTAACTACTAGTGAAAAATAAATTTATAAATAAACAGTTAAATTGTATAAAAAAATGAACAGTGATCAAAAAATTGCCAAAAATGCAAAAATGAAGCCGATAACTGAAATTGCTTCAAGCTTAGGCATTGACAATGAATTGATTGAGCAGTACGGTAAATATAAAGCTAAGTTACCATTATCACTTATTGATATGGATAATGTTGCTAAAAATTCGCTTATATTGGTTTCAGCAATATCGCCTACACCTGCAGGAGAAGGGAAAACAACGGTAAGTATTGGTTTGACTCAAGCCTTAAACCGAATAGGAAAAAATGCAACGGTTGTATTGCGTGAACCATCATTGGGACCTGTTTTTGGTATAAAAGGTGGAGCAACAGGTGGTGGCTATAGCCAAGTATTACCTATGGAAGATATCAACCTTCACTTTACAGGCGACTTTGCAGCTGTTGAGAAAGCTCACAATCTGCTTTCTGCATTGATAGACAACAATATACACTCGAAAAAATATAGCTTAGGTATTGATCCTCGTACAATAACATGGAAGCGTGTTATGGATATGAACGACCGCGCATTGCGTGATATCGTTGTAGGGTTAGGAGGTCGCTCAATGGGTGTGCCACGCGAAACAGGATTTGATATTACTGCCGCTTCAGAAGTTATGGCTGCACTTTGTCTCGCTAACGATTTGAATGATTTGAAAAACAAATTAGGAAATATCTTCGTTGGATTTACATACGACCGCAAGCCTATTTACGCCCGCGATTTGAAAGCCGAGGGAGCAATGGCTGCTCTTTTAAAAGACGCTATCAAACCCAACCTGGTACAAACAATAGAAAACACACCAGCTATAATTCATGGTGGTCCATTTGCAAATATTGCACAAGGAACAAACACTGTAATTGCAACCCGAATGGGGCTTTCGCTTTCAGACTATGTTGTTACAGAAGCCGGATTTGGTTTTGACCTTGGGGCCGAGAAGTTTTTCGATATTAAATGCGGATACAGTGGGTTGTCTCCAAAAGCGGTAGTATTAGTAGCTACAATCAGAGCTTTGAAATATCATGGAGGAGTACCTATTGCTGATCTTAACAAACCTAATGTTGATGCTCTGGACAAAGGAATTGAAAACTTGGATAAGCATATCGAAAACATCAGGAAATTTGGAGTAAAAGCGGTTGTTGCAATAAATCGTTTTACTGCTGATACCGATGAAGAGGTTAAGTTTATTATTGATCATGTAGCCGAGAAATATGGAGTAAAAGCCGTTGAGGCAAACGTTTGGGCAAAAGGCGGTGAGGGAGCTATTGACTTAGCCAACGAGGTTGTTAATGTTATTAGTTGTTGCACTGAAAAATACAAACCTCTATACGATTGGAATCAATCCGTAGAGGCAAAAATTGAAATCATTGCAAAGAAAATATATGGAGCTGAAGCAATTGACTACACTCCACGCGCAAAAGCTGATTTAGAGAGCATTGCAAGATTAGGACTTGAACATCTGCCTGTCTGCGTTGCAAAAACACAAAAGTCACTGTCGGATAATCCCGACTTGCTTGGCAGACCCAAAGATTTTGTAATAACCGTGCGAGCAATAGAGATAGCTGCCGGCGCAGGTTTCGTAATTCCTATCACAGGCGAAATTATCAGAATGCCTGGACTTCCAGGTGTACCTGCAGCAAACAGTATTGATATTGATGAAAACGGCAACATTACTGGACTGTTTTAAAATTTTATGGAACACAGATAACACGGATTAAACGGATTTACACGGATTTTTTATCTATGTAATTTTGTTTAATCCGTGCTTTCTTTGTCCTAATTGCTGAATGTTTTGTAATTTAGCAAAGCAAAAAACATCATCATTAATGAGAATATTGTTAAAACAAATATTTGCATTAACATTAGCAACCTTAACTCTCGTTACAAGCGTAGGTATAAAGTTGTATTTCCATAAATGCCTGACATGTAATGTCACAGATATTTCTCTTGTTGACGAAGTTTCTGCATGCCACCAGCACCATTTGATACACCATATCAACCATAGCCACAAAGAAGAAAACCACAACTCAACACATAATGACGATGAGTGTTGTGTAATCACTAAGGCCTATATACAATACCACTACAACAATACGGTAGAGCGTACTCTTGATTTATCTTATCAGTACAGCTTTGCAAAAGATATATTGTTTTGCATCAACACAGCAGATGCAGATGAAACTGTTGTTACAGAAGATTTTATCTACTGTTTTGTCAATCCCCCACCAATTATTATCTCAGGAATTGATTTGCTTAAATCGATTCATCAGCTAAAGTTTGATTATTGTTTTCTTTCGTAACTGTTTTTTTATAAAACAGCTTAGTTAATATTCTAATATACAGAAAATTAACACTAACCTATATTCATACAGAAAATAATAATTAAACACATAATCAAATGAAGCAAAAAATTTCATTAACCATAATAATATTAGCACTGTTCAATATAGTGGCAAAAGCACAAGAACTAAAAGGCAGTGTAGTAACATCACATATGCACGGCGATCACGAACACGTTGAAACTCTTATCGGAGCAAGTGTTTACTGGGAAGGAACAACACATGGAGTTGTAACCGACACAGACGGCAACTTTACATTACCCGTAACCACAAAACTTCCACACAAACTAATTGTAAGTTTTGTTGGATTTGAAACTGACACAATAGTGATCAGCTCGGTAAATGAAAAAATTGTAGTCAACCTCAAAGAGAGTCAAGAGCTAAGCGAAATTGTTGTTAAAGCCAGAAAATCGGGTTCACACTATTCAAGAGTCGACCCTATATTAACTAACGTGCTATCTGACAGAGAATTACAAAAAGCTGCTTGTTGTAATCTCTCTGAAGCTTTTGAAACCAACGCCTCTGTTGACGTATCATACAGCGATGCCATGACAGGAGCAAAACATATACAGTTGCTCGGCTTAGCAGGCATTTACAGTCAAATGATGGCTGAAAATATTCCTACACTTCGCGGATTAGGGATACCTTTAGGAATGTCATTTATTCCAGGTCCGTGGATGGAGTCGATTCAAGTAGCGAAAGGAACATCGAGCGTTGTAGATGGTTTCGAGGCAATAACCGGACAGATAAACGTTGAGCTTAAAAGACCCGAAAATACCGATTTCGGACTAAACCTTTTTGTCAACGACTTCGGACGAATTGAAAACAGTCTGATATTTGCAAAAAAAATCAACCACGATTGGTCAACCATGTTAATGACTCATATTGAAAACCTTAGCAACAAAGTTGACCGTAATGGCGACTCGTTTCTCGACAATCCGTTAGTAAAAAAATTTAATATCACAAACCGATATAGATACGAAAAACACGGTGTATTGGAGTCTCGGTTTGGTTTCAGTCTTATGCAAGAAAAACGCGAAGGTGGCCAATTAGGATACTTTGGCGACAGCGCAGCTAATTTTTATGGCTTAGTCATTAACACAAATCGTTTTGAGGCGAATGCAAACAGTCGCTTTTTCGTCTCAAAACACTCTGATGCAATAATCGAAACGCGACTAAACTACACATATCACGAACACAAATCTTTTTACGGAATACGCGATTACAACGGAAACCAAAACACTCTGTACGGAAACATTATTTATGAAGATAAGATAAAATCGGAGTCGCACAAAATAAATGGCGGTGTGAGCTGTATCTATGATAAATATAATGAAATGTTCGACACCACCGATTTTAATCGTGAAGATGTTATTCCAGGACTGTTTGGTCAATACACCTTTCATTATCATGAGCATTTTACAGGAATTTTTGGCGTTCGTGGCGATTATCACAACAAACATGGACTGTTTTTTACTCCGAGGGTTCACTTACGTAGCAATATTTTTGAGCACACAACCGTTCGTGGCTCAATTGGCAAGGGTTACAGGCTACCCAACCTGCTTGCCGAGAATACGGGGCTAATGATTTCAAGTCGCCAATTTATTGTACAAGAAGAGATTAAGCCCGAAGAGGCTTGGAACTATGGGCTAAACCTATCTCAATCGTTTGTTCTGTTTAGCAACGAAGCCACAGTTACCGCCGAATATTACCGCACACACTTTGTAAATCAGATGATTGTTGACGTTGACGCAGACCGAACACAAGTCCGTTTCTATAATCTTAACGGAAAATCGTTTGCCAACAACTACCAGATAGAGATAAAGTTGGAGCCTCTATTCCAGTTCGAGCTAACCGCGGCAATACGATACAGCGACGTCAAAACAACAATAAACGGTACCTTTCAACGCAAACCGTTTGTTAACAGCTATAAAGGGTTGATTTCCGGATCATACTTAACCGAAAACAAAAGGTGGCAATTCGATTTAACAGCACAGTTTAACGGTTCAAGCCGGATACCCGACACATCATGGCTTCCAGAAGAAATGCAAATGCCAGAAAAATCTCCCGAGCATATCTTGCTTAATGGACAAATAACCTTTCGCATAGGTAAATTTGATATTTACTGTGGGGCAGAAAATATTACCGATTTCAAACAAAAGAATCCAATAATTGGAGCAAGTGACCCATTTGGCGGAAACTTCGACGCTTCAATGCTTTGGGGACCGATTGTGGGAAGAGTTTTCTACTTGGGGTTACGATATAAACTGTAGCAATTGGAACACAGATGACACGGATTAAACGGATTAACACAGACTTTTTAGTTAAAAAGTAAAATTTAAGAGCAATTAACAACTAAATGTCAATGTATTGTAGAGACGTCATATTATGGCGTCTCTTTTTTTTGTATGTGTTTAAAGTTTACATACTGCTGTTTTGGCAGTTTAAAATTAAACAACTACTGACATTTTGGCATTTAATTTAATATTTTTGCGATGGCATATCTATTGCAATATTGTTAGTAGAACAATAAATTAATTTAACAATAACATTAAAATTTAGGAGGATATTATTATGTTACCAAGTATTTTTAACGAAGAACCAAGAATGACTTCACTTTTTGACTCAATTTTCAACGATCAGGTGATGCCAAATTTCTACAGAAGCGCAGCAGGTGGTTGCTCAAACGTAAACATTCTCGACAACGAGAAAGATATTACCATTGAACTAACTGCCCCTGGTTTCAAAAAAGAGCATGTAAACATTGACTTAAACAACGATGTCTTAACTGTTTCTGCAAAAATTGAGGAGAAAGACACAGAAGAGAAAAAAAATTACATTCGCCGTGAGTTCTGCTCAAGAGAGTTTAGCCGCAGCTTTTCAATACCTAACTATTTAGACCAAGAAAAGGTAACGGCATCACAAGATAACGGAATTATTTCAATCGTAATTCCTAAAAAAGAACAAGCGATTAAAAAAGGACCACGTCAAATTAAAATTCGCTAAATCAACGCATTGTAGAGACGGAGCATGCTCCGTCTCTACTTTTTGTTACGGCTTCCTCGCGAGCTACGCTTGCCGTCGGAAATATTTTCACCTCTTTCCCTTGCTTTGCCACTACCTTTAAATACCTCAATATCAACAATTACTCCGCGTACTGTTGCGCCAAACAGAGTGTTGGCAACCTCGTTAACATGTCTTGATGATACTTCAAAAACTGTATAGTTATCTGAGACATCAATTCTGCCGAAAGCTATATCGCGGTTTTTGGTGCGGTCGTTTATAAGACCTATTAAACGCGTTGGTTTTATACCGTTTTTACTTCCAAGATTAATCTTGAGTTTTGTAAATCCTTTAACATCAGAGCTACCAAAGCCTCTCGATGAGCGTTTACCTCCCCTACCATCATCAAATCTTTTCGAGTCTCTGAAGCCTCTCTCCTCACGTTTTTTCGTATCTTGCTTAATATTAATGTCTTGTGCATCTTTGTAATACTCCAAAAATCTATTAAACTCTACCGATACAAACCTTTGGATTAGTTGCTCACGATCAAGCCATTGGAGTTTTTTATAAATTATATCAAGGTATGGAGCAACATCTGGATTTATCGTAATATTCTCGATTTTGTCAATTTGATTGAAGAGTCGTTTCTCACAAATCTCTCGCCCATTGGGCACTTTCACGTAATTAAACGGTTTTTTCAACAGACGTTCAAAATTCCTTATTTTATGCTGTTCACGTGAGTGAATTATCGACACAGACGTGCCACTACGTCCTACCCTACCTGTACGTCCGCTTCGGTGGATATAGACTTCAGGATCATCTGGTAAACTGTAGTTTATAATATGTGTAAGGTTATCAACATCAATTCCACGTGCCGCAACATCGGTAGCAACTAAAATTTGCAAGTGTTTTTGTCTAAAACGTGCCATTACGTGGTCGCGTTGTGCTTGCGAAAGGTCGCCATGCAGAGCATCTGCGTTATAACCGTCAGCCATTAAGCCATCTGCAACCTCTTTTGTCTCTTGTCGTGTGCGACAAAAAACAATGCAATATATTTTAGGGTTAATATCGCAAATACGTTTAAGTGCGGCATATTTATCTTTTGCCTGAACTAAATAGAAGTCGTGTTTAACATTATCAGCACCCGCATTACGTTTTCCAACTGCAATTTCGTGCGGATCGGTCATATACTTTTGCGCAATCCTGCTTATCTCCGCAGGCATGGTTGCCGAGAAAAGCCACGTTTGCTTCTCTTTAGGCGTTTTGTCTAAAATAGTGTCCAAATCTTCAATAAAGCCCATGTTCAACATCTCATCGGCTTCGTCAAGAACAACACGTTTAACATTTTGAAGTTTCAAGACTCCCCTATCTATTAGGTCAATAACGCGACCCGGAGTACCTACGACTATGTGACAACCACGTTTTAGCTCCTGAATTTGTGCGACAATATTTGCGCCTCCGTAAAGAGCCGCAATTCGAAGTGATTTAACAAACTGGGCGTAGTTTTTCAAATCTTTGGTTATTTGAAGGCACAGTTCTCGTGTAGGACACAAAACAATAGTCTGAACATAATTTAAATCACTGTCAGTAAGCTCTATAGCAGGCAATCCAAAAGCGGCTGTTTTACCTGTCCCTGTCTGTGCCAATGCTACAACATCTTTATCACTTGAAAGTAGAATAGGAATGGTTTCGGCTTGGATTGGTGTTGGCTTTATAAAACCTAGATCTTCAATTGCATCTAACAGTTCCTGACTTAAGCCTGTTTCTAAAAATGATTCCATAAATTTAAATTTAGTGGTGTAAAACCATTGAATTACAGATAACTACCACTAAATTCTGCAACTTCGGGAGTAAAACACAACTGCCAATAAAGGCACCCCTAATTGTTTGAGCCCAAATACATTAGGATTTAGCGGGTTGGATACTTGTAATAAATAGCTGAATTTTTCAGAGCGCAAATATGGGAATAATTTACGTCTTTCAAATAATAGTTTTAGGATTATATGATAAGATCTTTAGACAATCAGTCATTTCTATATTCGAACTGAAGCCCAAATAATATCGAACCATTAATGAATTAAGGAATATTAAATTTTGTGCAACCACAAGAGTCGCAACTGCTTTTAATTTTTATATTTCATAATTGTTCATTGCACACTTCAACTACGCTCAGTGCAACGCATTGCTCATTGTTAATTGCTTAAAATATAAGTAGTAGAAGTATCCTAAAAAGAACAATTATAACTATTGCAGGCAAAATACTTATTAACAGCACTATCCACCACGACACCTCGTTTTTAAAACTTTTGCGAACAAAAAACCTGACAACATAGTATGTTAAGGTAAACGCCAAAATATCAGACAGAAAATTAATAAAACTGAAAGTATCGAACGGCAAACATGTTTTTATACCAAACGCAATGATACGATATAAAATAAGTATCAACACTATTGCAATTATAGGTTTCAGTCTATTTATAGTTTTTTGCATAATTGTTTGTTTTGAATGATACTACTTATAAATCCTCTTTTTATTTAACAGTTTCCTATACTTTTCTGCATTTGCATTGTGCTGACGTAATGTTTTGGCAAACACATGTGTACCGTCCATTTTTACAGAGGCACAAAAAAACAAATATTCATGCTTTTGGGGATTTAATACGGAATTTATGCTCTGAATAGAGGGAATACAGATTGGTCCAGGTGGCAAACCTGTGTTTTTATAGGTATTGTACGGAGACTCAACTGCTAACATTTTCTTTGTCACTCGTCGCACCGAGAACTTCCCTGTTGCAAAAACCACAGTTGGATCGGCTTGCAATGGCATATTTGCTTTCAGACGATTTAGGTAAACACCTGCAATAGTTGGCATTTCGCTTGCAACAAAACTCTCTTTTTCAACAATCGAAGCTAAAATAGAGACTTCAATGGGAGTAAGATTTAACATCTTAGCTTTTTCTACTAGCTCTTGATTCCAAAACTTATCATACTCTCTTTTCATACGTTTTAGAAAAGCCATCGGCGTGTCAGTCCAATAGACTTGATATTTGTTTGGAATAAACATTGCGGGAAATGTCTCTTTATTAAACCCAAAACTTTCAATAACCTCATTATCAGACAGTTCTCTTTGTATATCTATGCTATCAAACATCATCTGGTTACCCAACTTCCCTGCCAGCTCATTTAAGTTGTTTAAACTGTTAAACACCACATTAATAGGAGTTTGCCTTCCATACTTAAAAGTATTAACCAAATCGTTTGCTGATATCGATCTTTCAAAAACGTAGCGTCCGGGTTTGAAGGATTTTTCCAAGTTTTTATATTTAGCGATACGTTCAAAAGCAAGATTATTCTCCAGTTTGAAACATCTATTGAGCATTGAATCCAACTCCTCCCACGATGTTTCTGGCGTAACATATATTGTGCATTTTTTTTCATGCTTAAATTTTACGGGTCTGTGGAATGTTATATAGTAAACCCAATATCCTGATAATGCAACTATTACCAAAAAAACTGAGGCTATTATTATGGACTTTTTGAGCGTAGATATCTGATTAAAAAACATATTATACTTCACTTTTAACCAAAATGTCTCCAATCAATAATGACTGGAGACTTTGGTAAGATAACATATTAACTATCTATTTTTTTAACGGTGCTTTTTGGATAACTTCAATTAAGAAGTCCCAGAATTTTTGAGTTGAACCTATATGTATTCTCTCATCAGGTGAGTGTACATCTCTTAAAGTTGGTCCGAACGATATCATATCTAAATCGGGATATTTTTTTAAGAACAACCCGCACTCTAAACCTGCGTGAATTGCTCTTACGAGTGGTTTCTTCCCAAAAAGATCTTTATATGCTTTTACTGAAATCTCTAAAATAGGGCTTTTAGTATTTGGCTGCCAACCGGGATAACCGCTTGAATGCTCAATTCCAGCATCAGCAAGTTCAAAAACAGAAGCTACAGTTTGGGCGATTGCCTGCTTTTGCGATTCAACTGAACTGCGCTGACTTGTTGTGATTTCTATTCTGTTTTTACCGATAAACTTTACAGATGCCAGGTTTGTTGATGTTTCAACAAGTCCGGGGATATCACGGCTCATTTCAACAACACCATGCCAAACACCATGTAGAGCATTTAACAGTTTCTCCTGCGCTTTGCGATTAATAACATGTTTCGGCATATCTGCACTTGTAATCTCAACTAATACGTTTGGTTCTGTTGATTTTAACTCGTTTTTAATTTCTGTGTAAAATTTTTCGCATAGGTTTTTTAATGGTATGGAATCGCCTTTAGGAGCTACAAATATTACGGTAGCTTCGCGTGGTATGGCATTTCTAAGATTCCCTCCATCAAAAGAAGCTATACGCACATCGGTCAATTTTGATGCTTGCATCATAAAACGAGTGGCTATTTTATTTGAGTTGCCTAAGCCTTTGTCTATCTCATCACCAGAGTGACCTCCTTTAAGTCCCGATACTTTAAGTGCAAACGCCTTGCTTTTACTTGGAATGCTTTTTGGCGCATATTCGAGGATTGCAACGGTATCTATACCTCCGGCACATCCAATAAAAATTTCTCCTTCGTCCTCGGAATCAAGATTTAACAATATTTTCCCTTTCATAAATCCCGGCTCTAGAGCGAATGCTCCGGTAAGCCCTGTCTCCTCGTCAACGGTAAAGAGACATTCGATATCGCCATGCTCTATTGTTTTTGACGCTAAAAGTGCCAACTGTGCAGCCATTCCAATACCATCATCAGCACCTAGAGTTGTGCCTTTTGCTTTTACCCATTCTCCGTCAATATACGGTTGAATAGCATCTTTTTCAAAATCAAACTTCACATCTGAATTTTTCTCACAAACCATATCCATATGGCTTTGGAGTATGATTGTTGCTCGATCCTCCCACCCTTTAGTTGCAGGTTTTTGTATCAACACATTACCAATTTTGTCAACTTTGGTGGCTAAGTTGTGCTTTATGCCAAACTGTTTGATATACTCTATTATTTTCTCCTCTTTTTTTGAGGGTCGTGGCACTGCACAAATCTCTTCAAAGTATTTCCATACTTCTTTTGGTTCTAATTGCGATAATTTTCCCATTATTTTTATTTTAATCATTAAATTTCGACATCAGTGCAAAAATCGGATTAAATAAAACCATTGACCAATAACTAGAATCAATTTGTCCATTTTTTACACTTCGCATTTTATAAAGAATAGAATCAAAGCTTTTGAAACAGGTAATATAAACCAACAGCTGCACCTATACATAATATAACTGTAAATATAATTTTCCATACGCTGTATGGGCGTTCTCCTTGCACCTCTCCTGTACGAGCATTAACCAAAAATCTATAAACTTTCTTTTTAAATTTATAAACGCTGATATAAATTGGCAAAAGAATATGTTTAAACTTTACATCATTATAGTCTGTTGATTTAGAGGTAATTCTCTGATGATCTCCACCGATATCCTCCTTTATCAAAGTGTCTATTACTTGAGACATTACAGACTTCGCCTCATCGTATCCTTCATTCAAATCTACCTGATAAGTCTCTGTTCTATAACCACTTAAAAAACGCTCATCGAACGGTGCCAAGTTTTCTAAGTCCCAGGGCTCAAGCCTGTCTGCATATTTTTTTGGTAGTGATTTTGAGGCTAATACCAGAACATCATCAAAAAAATGATCAACTGATCCTGACACAAATGACCAGCGGGTCTTGACAACTGTTCGCGTTTTTGTTACTGGCTTGCCGTTTTCTGTTGTGGTATAGGTTTCAGTTGTGGTATAATCATCTCCGCGCATACCTCTGTATTTGGTAAAAGTTTCCGCATCATACGTCCAAAAAGGGACATAAATGCCTTTTAGTGCTTCACTGTGTGTAACTTGTTTCTTCAACTTGTTAGGTACAAACCAAAGTTTTTTTATCCATGTTCTAAACTGCTCATGCGCCTTATTAATATCTATTTCAAAAGGCAAAACAGAACCGGGTTTTATTTGGGTTAAAGTCTCCTGATTTTGTACAACCAAAATACTGCTACAAAACGGACATCTGTCCGATACAATATTCGGATCAAATGTTACGTGTGCCCCACAACTTTCACAACGTGTTGTGGTTATTGTCTGCTGCTCAACATCTTCAGAAAGAGTGGCTGCATGTTCTTCAAAATCAAGCTCTTCGATTGCTAAGTCGCTCTCTTCAATTTCAATATCCGTACCACAATGTTCACATTTTAAGGTTGTTGTGCCGGGATTGTACAATAGGTTTCCACCACAAGATGGACACGTTACTTCGGCTTGATTACTTTTGCTTACTATTGGTTCTTCATACATTATTTGGTTCGGTTTAGTTTTGTTATGATTTTAAATTATTAAACATTTATTAAGATTGACAAACGGAAACCTAACACCTTATAACTCTGAACTGTTACAGTGTTAGGTTTCTGTTTTATTAATTGATTAACCAACAGGAGGTGCTGGTGGCACAGGTGGCGGAGTTGCACCAAATATCGAAGCCAACTCGGGAACTTGTCCTGCAGCTATCCAGCTTGCCATTCCTTGTCGCCAAACTAATGTTTCAGGTGTCAACTGATTGCTAGCTACCATAGATGTTAATGTATTAATATCATACGGTCCTGCTTGTTGCCCATTTATTACTACATGAAACGCCAATACAGGAGGAACTGGAGGAGGTGTACCTTGTTGAGGCTGTTGAGGTTGCTGTGCTTGTTGTTGTGCTTGTCCCATAGCTCCCATCATTTGGTTTGCCATTCCAAAGCCCATACCCATACCCATTCCAGAAGCTGCTGCTCCGCCTGAAGGATTGTTTGCTGCCGCTGTCATTGCCTCACCTGTTTGATATTGGATAAATTTATTCATATCACCAATAATACCCATACTTGAACGCTTGTCTAGAGCCTCCTCAACCGCTGGTGGCAGAGTAATACTACTAATCAAAAATTTTGTAAGGTTAATGCCGTACTCTTCAAAATCGGGTCGGATTTGCCCCTCGCAATAAGATGACACCTCGTTATAATTGGCAGCCATATCTAATACAGGTATTTTGCTTTCGCCAATAGCGTCTGTAAAACGAGTGATTGCAATATGTTTCAGTTGTTCGGAAATCTTTTCAGAAGTAAAGTTTCCATCGGTGCCGACTATACCTTTAATAAACTTGACTGCATCGGTAACCTGCATTGAGTAATTACCAAAAGCACGTATTCTGATTGGTCCAAATTCGGCATCGCGCAACATAACCGGATTGGGTGTACCCCATTTCAAATCGACAAACTGTTTGGTATTAATAAAATAGACTTCTGCCTTGAACGGACTATTAAATCCATGTTTCCAACCCTTTAAAGTTGATAAAATGGGCAAGTTTTGTGTTTCTAAAGTGTACATGCCGGGTTGAAAAACATCGGCAATTTCACCTTCGTTAATAAATACCGCAACCTGCGATTCACGAACAGTTAGTTTTGCGCCATGTTTAATTTCATTGTTGTATCGCTCAAAACGATAAGCCATTGTGTTTTGTGTAGGGTCGAGCCATTCAATAATATCAATAAATTCGCCCTTAATTTTTGACCATAATCCCATAGTGATTTTGTTTAGTTAGTTAATTATTTTTGTATTTATTAGTTCACCAAAATATTACTTGATACAGTAGCCTTAAGATTTTAATTCTTTTTACTAGAAAAAGTCAAAAATAAGAATTTATTACTTCTTTTTGCACGTTAATTTGTTTTTTATACAATTAATTCAATTAAATGATAATTACAATATAAAGGGTCAAAGTACTTTTGATTTATTACTCAGATCTTTAACAAATCATTAACATTTTTTACATTCCGATATATATCAAAACACACCCCCTTATTTTCAATATATTATAAAAATTTGCGGGAAATACCTACGCCCACTCCGTAAAATTACCTATTGCATCATTAAGTTATTTTGTTTTAATTTACATTATCAAAAAATGACAATATATAATTAACTAAATATCAAATAATATGAAGAAAATTTTACTATCAACTTTATTGTGTATAGCACTATTTTTAACGGCTACAGCACAACAACAAGGTTTTAACTATCAAGCCGCCATACAAAAACAAGATGGCACAACACTTCAAAACAAAGAGGTTAATTTACGGATTAGTCTGATTAACCAAAACAGCAGCTCCGTTTATTACTCTGAAACACACAACAGTA